>JAYUYY010000721.1:0-3926 GCA_043752225.1 Sandaracinaceae bacterium
CCTGGAGCTGCCGCGAACCGTCTCCGGCGCAGTGCTCGGAAGCCTGCTGGGAGCGCTGCTCATCGCGATCTCGGATGCGCGCGGAATCGCGGCAGCAGGCGGCTCGTTCCGCATCACGCTCGCGGCCTTCGGCGCCGCAGCGCTGCTCGGCATCGTATCTGCCATCTCAGCCACGGCGGCAGTCGTTCTGCTTGGCGCCTTCGTGGTCGGGCTCGAGCGCGTGCGCGTGGATGTTTTTGCGCTGCTCGGGGCGCTGGTCGCCGCGACGCTTACCGTCTTGGGTGCCCAGGCGCTCGTGCTCGAAGTCTTGAGCGGACAAGGCATTCGCACCGCCGTCGTCGCCCTGAGCGCGGCGATCGGCGTCGTGATCGGAGCGGTCATCGGTAGCGTTACGGGTCGAACGTTTGCGCGTGCTCCCAGCGTGCGTGCGCGCGCCGCCAGCATCGCGTTCGCGTGCGTGTCGCTCTTCGTGTCGGTGGTTGCGCTCGCCCCCGGCTTGGTGACGGAGCTCGATGTCCCCGGTCTCGTCTTCTCCAGCGTCCCTTTTCTCATTGCCCTCGTTGCGGCCTTGCGAGGTCTGAGCAATGGACGCGTGCTGCGCGCGTCGATCGGCATCTGGGTGCTGCTGTTCGCGCTCGCGGCTGGTCACGCGGTGACGCCCGCGCCGCGTCGGCTCGCGATCTATGTGGCCCGCGAAACCCATGCCACGCGCGTCGTGCTCGACGCGCTTCGACAGCTTACGCCGAGCAAGTTGGCTCCATTGCGCGCGGCGGGAACCTGTCATCCAGGCATCAAGCCCGGACCGCTTCGGGGCCAAACGCGAGCTCGAGCGAGCGCGCCCAACATCTTGTTCCTCACGATCGATGCGTTGCGCTGGGACCACACGACGCTCGCTGGTTACGAACGCGACACCACACCTCAGCTCGCTCGGTATGCGAAGTCTGCAGCCGTGTTCTCTTCGGCGCACTCACCGGCGTCCTCGACGCGCCAAACATTTCGCTCCTTCTTTTCTGGTCTATTCCCGTCGCAAGTGCGCCCCTCGAAGGGGCCGACGTGGTGGGGTCTGACTTTTCCTTCCGATCAGCGAACGCTCGCGAGCTATCTCAAGACTGCTGGCTATCTCACCGTCGCAGGCTCGGACCGCGGCGAAGGCTTCGATCCCAAGCAAGGCGGCGCGTTGATCGGCTTCGAGCGGTCAGCCAACAATCGCACGACCCAGGAAACTCAAGTGGGTCGCGCCAATCGTCCCAAGCAACAGATCGCGGATTTGATTGAAGAATTTAAAGCGACGCACGACAAGCCGCTGTTCGCGTGGGCGCACATCACCACCGCGCATCAGCCTTATACGGTCGATAAACCTTCCAAGTTCGGCAACAAGGAGGTCGATCGCTACGACTGGGCGGTTCGATTCGTCGATGCTCAGGTCGGGCGGCTGCTCGATGCATTGAGCAAGCAAGGAGCGTTTGCGAATACCTATGTCGTGATCAGCGCCGATCATGGTCAAGCATTCGGGGAGCACGGCAACCGCCTGCATGGCCGAACGGTCTATCAAGAAGAGACCAACGTGCCGCTGCTCGTCTGGGGACCCGACGTCGTCGCGGGCATTCGCAACGCGCCCGTGGCCGTCATCGATGTGTTCCCGACGCTGCTCGAGCTGGCGGGTCTGGGCACGGCAGAAGCCGTCTGCGGGACTTCATTTGCTAGCTGGCTGCGCGATCCGGGCGCTGTGCCCGAGCGCGACATCTACATCGAGCAGACCGCGGATGCGCATCCGGAGTTCGCGATCGCGTTCATCCACAAAGGTTACAAGCTGATCGTGACCCCGCGCACCTGCACGATGGAGGTCTTCGACGTGATCAAAGATCCGCGCGACCGGCATGATCTCGGCGATGATCTCGAGCTCACCGACCGGCTCGTGGACGCGCTGAAGTCGTTCATGCACAAGCACGCGCTCAATCCACGGAGCTACTGCCTCGAGTAGCGTCCTAACCGAGCTCCACTCTGCCGTCGCGGAACACGTCTCCAACACGAGCTCGTCGCAGCGCCGGAACCTTTTCAAGTGAGCGCGGTCTAGCCGCTATGACGCCCACGCATCGGTCTGCGTTCCTCAATAGCCTGCTCGTGCTCAGCCTCGGTGCGTGCAGCGCGTCGGGCGGGCTGCGCGAGGTGACGGTGGTCTCGGGGCCGTTGCCGCTCGAGCAGCGGCCGGTGCTCGCGGTGCAGGCGACTGCGAGTCGTGCGATCGCGCCGGACTCCGCCGAGATCGATCTCACCATCGTGGTGCATAAGCCCGATGAGAGCAGCGCGACGCGAGCAGCCCTCGAGCGCAGCCAAGCGCTGATGAAGGCGCTCGCAAGTGTCACCGCGGGCGCCGAGCTGAGCACTTCAAAGACCACTACCCGTGCGCTGTGGAGCGAGCGTCCTAACGCTCCTGTGTATGAAGACGAGGACGACCGAGCGACCGAGGAAACGCGCGCATGGAAGGCCAAGCTGCTCGGCTCTCGCGGCGAGGCCAAGCTTCACATCGCGCGCGCAAGTCTGCAGGCATTGCCGGCAATCGTGGAAGCAGCGCTACAGGGCGGCGCATCGGTGGTGGCGGTGCGGCTGGTGCGCTCGGACTGCGCGCAAGTCCTGCAAGAGCTGCGGCTCCGAGCTCTAGAGCTCGCACGCGAGCGCGCGCACCGCGCCGCCCAAGCGAGCAGTACGAGGCTCGGGACGCTCTATCAGTTGAAAGAATCGAACGCCGAATGCGCGGAGATGAGCGTGGAAGCACTGAGCATCGCGTGCGGCACCGCGATGGACGATCTCAGCACGCCCGCGCCGCTTCGCATCCAAGGCTTAGCGCGGCTTGCGCTGAGCGCGCGCGTGTCCGCCAGGATCGACGTCGCGCTCGTCTATCAGCTGATCAGCGAGGCTTCGCCGCCAAGCGGTGAGGCGCCGGGCGAAGTGCACCTCGGCCTCGAACGCAGCGCCGAGGCGAGCTCACGCGAAGTGTATGCAGACCTCACCTTGCGCGCGCGTGTCGTCGACGCCGATCCCCAAGCTGCACTGCAGAGTGCGATCGATCGGATGGCGAACGTGCGCGCGGCCTTGCTCGCTGCGGGCGCCATGGAAGGCGAGCTCGAAGGAGGCGCAGTGTCGCTGATCACGAGCCCGCGCTTCGATCGCGAGCGCGATCACGTCATTCGCCGCGTGGCGGGCTACAGCGCGCAGACGGAGCTCAAGCTGCGCTCGAAGCGCTTTGCTGAGCTTTCGCGCTTCATCGCGCTCGCCGGTCAGCATGGCGCGACCGGCTTCGACGGGCCCGAATACACGCTCGCGCACCAGACCGAGGTCGAGAGCGCAGCCGCGGAGAGAGCCGTGCGCGAAGCGATCGATGCCGCGAAGCTGCTTGCGAGCAGCGCGCAACGCGACATCCGCACCGTGACGCAGATCCGCCTTGGCACATGGCTCAGCGATCCCGATCCGCTCTACGAATTCCTTCACGGCGCAGCGGATGACTCGGCTTACGGTCGCGGCGCGGGCGGGTACCGCCAGAGCGCGCGCGTCGCCCGGCCCGACGGTCCCTTCCCCGCGATCGAGATCCATCCGCCCACGTTGAGCGCATCTGCAGCGGCGTCCCTCGGCTTCGCGTTCGGTGCGTCCCGTGCGGCTGAGTAAGCGACTAACCGCGGCGCGGTGTGCTTAAGAAGCTCAAGCGATAGTCGCCGATGCGTTCGAAGCCGAGCGAGCGATACGCGTGTTGCGCTGCGAAGTTGTCCTCGCCGGTGAAGAGCAGGCCGGTCTAAATCGGGCATCCGGCCGAGCGAGGCATCTCGGATGCAGTCGATGTGCACGATGCGCGTCTCGCACCCAGCGCTGAGCGCGGCAAGCAGCACAAGAAGCGTGAAGACCAACCGATGCATGGGTCAAAGCGCGGTTAGGGA
>JAYUYY010000722.1:0-3924 GCA_043752225.1 Sandaracinaceae bacterium
GTCGGCAACGTGCTCGGCGCCTGGGCTCGTGTCCTCGCCCTCACCGGGCGCACGCGAGCGCCGTCGGCCCATCACGGTAATGCGGCGCGAGCGCGCGTCGGGCTTGGCTCCTTCTTCGCTCATCGCCCGCGCACCCCACGACAGAGCGCCTCGCCCATTCGCACGTGTGTGCCCGCGGTCACCGCCAGCTCCGTATCCGAGCTCGGCGAAACGAAGACGATCACCGTCGATCCGAGGTGGAACACGCCGAGCTCATCGCCTCGTCCGAGCTGCGGCGGACGCTCGCCGTACACGCGCAGGCCAGCTGCGCGCTTCTTCTCGGGCCCGCCATCGTTGGTCAGCACCGATTCATCGAACGCGAGGCTGATCCGGCCGACCCCGATCGCGCCGACCATGATCGTCGCGATCCGGCCGTGCTGTTCGCTGCGCTGGTGCACCACCACGCGTTCGTTGCGTGCGAACAGATTGGGCACGTGCGAGAGCCCGATCGCGTTGACCGGAAAGAGTGTTCCCGGCACATGGCGCACCGCCGTCACCGCGCCGGTGACCGGAGCGTGCACGCGGTGATAGTCGCGCGGTGACAGGTACACGATCGCGAACGAGCCGCCTTCGAACTCCATCGTGGCCTGCTCGTCGCCGAGCAGCTCGGTGACCGAGTAGCGGCGGCCTTTAACCAGGAAGCTCGAGCCGCGCTCGATCACGCCGAGGTCCTCGACCCGCCCGTCCGCTGGGGAGGTGATGACCTCGGGATCGGGATCGATCGGCCGCGAGCCAGGCCGCACCTTGCGCGTGAAGAAGGCGTTGAAGCTCGGATACCCGGCTGACGGCACGTCGTAGTCGGAAAGATCGACGTTGTAGGCGCGGCAGTAGATGCGCATGGCGGCGCTGAGCACGGCGTCTGGGGCCTCAATGCGCGAGAGCTGCCCCAGCATCCGGCTGATCCGCTTACGCGGAAGCACCCGCAACGACGTCGCGACGGCTCGAGCAGCGGCGTTCGACATGGCCAAGACGGCACGATCCAAAGGCGTCACCCAGCATCCGCCTGACCGAAGAAGTGCGCTGATGCTATCCGAGCCGATCTCAGCCCGTCAAACCAAGCTTCAATCACGCTGGATAATCTCAGCAGTTTTCGCCTGCCCCCAATCGTGCGGCAGCCCTACCCGCGCTCACCTTTAGACCGCTTCCTCGCCGCGCTCTCCGGTGCGGATGCGAATCGCCTCCTCGATCGGGGAGATGAAGATCTTCCCGTCCCCAAGCCGACCGGTCTTGGCCGCTTGCACGACTACCCCGATCACTTGAGCGACTAGGTCGTCGGCGACCACCAGCTCGATCCGCACCTTGGGGATGAAGTCGGCGACGTAGCCCGCGCCTCGGTACACCTCCTTTTTGCCCCCGGTGCGGCCAAAGCCCTTCACCTCGTGGACGGTCATGCCGTGGATGCCGATCGCGCCGAGAGCGTCCTTCACCTCGTCGAGCTTGAAGGGCTTCACGATGGCTTCGATCTTCGTCATGGAAATCTCCCTACGCTCGTGTTGCCTCCGTACGTAGCTCCAGCGAACGTCGAGCATGTTTCGCCCGCGCAAAAACGAAGAAGTCGCCTGCACGTGAGCTGACAAGATTGTCGGATCGCGGGGTTGACGCGCGTTCGAGAGCGCGTTTGACCGCGTGTTTGACCCATCAGCATCGAGGCCTCCACAATGGCGGCTCACCGCGACCCCGAGCCCGATGCCTTCGATTCTCAACACGGTGCGCGACCTCGGGCGGTTGCGCGAAATCGCCGCCGTCCTCGCGCGCCACGGCTTTGGGGAGCTGGTACAGCGCACCGGTCTCGGCGGGCTAGTGCCCGGTCGGCGCGAGAGCGATGGCTCCGAAACCAGCACCGCAGTGCGCATCCGGCGCGTGCTCGAGGAGCTCGGCCCCTCGTTCATCAAGCTCGGACAGATCCTCTCGACGCGCCCCGACCTCGTGCCCGAGGACATCCTCACCGAGCTCAAGCGGCTGCAAGACGATGTGCCGCCTGCGCCCTTCGATCAGGTGCGGCCGCTGATCGAAGAGCAGCTCGGTACGTCGATCTCCGAGCTGTTCTCGCGCTTCGACGAGACGCCGATCGCCTCGGCATCGATCGGCCAGGTCTATCGCGCTCAGCTGATCCTCGAGAACGCCGACGTGGTCGTGAAGGTTCAGCGGCCGAACATCGCCGCGACGATCGAGCGCGACGTCGACCTGCTCTACTGGCTCGCCCACGCGCTCGAGCGCTCGGTGCCCGAGTCGGAGCTGTACTCGCCGGTGAAGATGGTCGACCAGTTCGACCAAGCAATCCGCGCCGAGCTCGACTTCGCACAGGAAGCCGACAACGCCGAGCGCTTCGCCGCGGACTTCGCCGACCTCCCGTCGGTGCAGTTCCCAATCGTCTATCGCGCGGCGAGCGCGCGCAAAGTGATCACGCTGTCGTTCATCGACGGCGCGAACGTGCTCGAAGCGGTCGCGGCCGGCGCGAGCGGCGAATACATCGCCAAGACCATCGTGCAGGTGATGGTGCGGATGATCTTCGAGCACGGCTTCTTCCACGCCGATCCGCACCCCGGGAACATCCTGATCACCGGCAGCAAAGAGCAGCCAGTGCTCGGCTTGATCGATCTCGGGATGGTCGGGCGCCTGACGCCTAAGCTGCGCGACCGCTTGATCGATCTGCTGCTCGCGGTGGGTCGCGAGGACACGCGCGCGATCGCCGACGCGCTCTACGCGATTGGTCGCCCGACCAAGAAGATCGACCGCGCCGCCTATGAAGCGGAGGTTGCGCGGCTGTCGGAGAAGTACCTGCGCAAGCAGCTCAAGGACATCGTGTTCTCGGAGCTGATCCGCGACCTCGCGGGCGGCGCGCTCAAGTACGGCGTCGAAGTGCCCGCGGAGTTCATGATCGTAGGCAAGGCGCTGATGACGATGGAGGGCATCGGCCGCCAGATCTATCCGCGGCTGAACGTGGCCGAAGAGGTCCGCCCCTACCTCGCCCAGGTGCTCAGCCACCGCTACTCGCCGGAGCGGCTGACCGGCGACCTGATGCACCTGCTCACCAAGCTCTCAGCCGCGGCCAATGAGCTGCCCGCGCTGACCGAAGAGATCGTCGAGGACCTGCGGCGCGGCCGGCTCACGGTCGAGGTCCGCCAGACCAGCCTTCAGCACGCGTACGAGCGCCTGGGCAAGCGTATCTACAGCGGCACGGTGCTGGGAGCAGCCTTGATTACTAGCGGTATCTTGTTCTCCAACGGATTGCCCGCGCTCGGTTGGATGATGCTCGCGGCCGCCGCGATTCTCGGGCCGCTGAACGCCATCGCGCTCGCGCTCGGCAAACACAAACCGCCGCGCTGAATCTTGCGCCGTGCTTTTTTGTTGACCACGCCTTGCAGCACGCCTTCGCGTGACTACACTGAACACAGCTTCAGATGTCGACCCAATTCCACCCGCGGAAGGTCCAGCCCATGACAAGCACCGAAATCGACTTTGCGCTCAGCGCGGCCGAGCTCGCGACGCTGCCCGTGTCGGCCTTCGGCGCGCTTCCGATTGAGACGAGGTTGCTCGCGCAAGGGGCCGTCAACAAAAGCGTTTTCGTTCTAGCGAGCGGCGCAGCGCCGGACCGTTCGAGCACGGCGAGCTCGTCGATTTCAGGCACCTGGTTCGACGCCGAAGAGGTCGAGGCGCTGGCCTGGGGAGTGCGCGCCGACCGGACCGTGGGCTCGGACCTGATCTCGTTCGCGCTCCGCAAGCTGCATGAGCCGAGCTTCCGAGTGACGCTGCAGGAGGCGCTCGCGGGAGCGCACGAGACGACACTGAACGGCGAGCTGGAGAGCCCGTTGAACGAACCGACGCTGGGTGAGCTTCTCGCCGGCCTCGAGCTGAAGCTGGTAGGTATCGAGCTCGGTCCCGTGA
>JAYUYY010000723.1:0-3922 GCA_043752225.1 Sandaracinaceae bacterium
GCACTCGTGCGCGAGAAAGCCTGCGCAAGCGGCGTTGTTGCCCGAGCACGAATCGCCTTCGGTGCACGGGTTGAGATCGTCGCACTCCGTCTCTGCCTCCACAAAGCCATCGCTCGGACAGGTCTTGAGCGCGCCCGTGCAGCGCTCGATCACATCGCACGTGCCCTCCGTGTCGTGGCACACGACCGTGTTGTTGGCGACCGCATCGCTGGGACAGCTCACCGCGCTGCCATCGCACAGCTCCGCAACATCGCAGACGCCGTCTGCCTCGCGGCACTCGGTTCCTGCGCCGAGCGCTCCAGAGCAATCCGCTTTGCAGCAGGCATCGATTGAAGGCTCGCAGACCTCACCCGACTCGACGGTGCCGTTTCCGCAGGTGTTTTCTGGGCCTGCATCCGGCTCGCCCGAGTCCACGCCGCTGTCTACGACTCCGCTGTCCTCGACGCCCGCGTCATCGTCGCCGTCGCCATCTCCATCTCCGTCGCCGTCGCCGTCGCCGTCGCCGTCGCCGTCGCCGTCGCCATCTCCATCACCGTCGCCGTCGCCGTCTCCGTCGCCATCTCCATCACCGTCTCCGTCGCCATCACCGTCGCCGCTGCTACCGCCGGTCGTACCGCCGACCGGCACGTTGTCTCCGTCTCCATCGCCATCACCCGCGCTTGCCCCTGCGCTGCCGCCGGCACCAGGCGCGTGTGATTCCCTCGGCGTGTCGCTGCATCCACCGAGCGGGCGAAGCGCCAAGCAAAGCAAACACAACCGCACCACAGCAAAGAACAGACGTTGGCGATCCATAGAGAGCATGCGTGACCTCACTCCGTTGCACCGACGAAGGCGGTCACCCTAACAAGACGCAACGCGATCGCGTATTCCAGAACTGGGTACGCGCTCGCGCTTCGCAGCGCCGGGTCCTGCGCACGCCGGCCCACGCAGCCCGATCATTCGCGCGCGTGTGCCGGCAGACGGCCCAATGCTTACGCATCACGTGTCGGAGTCGCAGGTCGGGCTCGCGCAAAAGGCCTGGCCGATCGGCGAGCTCATCGTCTGGGTCTCGGCGATCGTTTCGGGTCGCGAGTCACAACGCCACGAAGGCGGGCAATCCGCATCGCCGGTGCAGCCGAGCACGCACACGTTGCGCTCGGGATGGCAGAACATCGCGCTGCGCTCCGCCGATCCGTCAGTCGAGCCGGCCGGCACCACCGTGCACATCGCGTCGCTCGAGATCACGTTGCCCGCGGCATCGATCTCGTCGCACGCGCTCCCGATCAGCGCGAAGCTCGGGCTCAATGGCGAGCTGCTTGCGGTCGGCGGTCGCGCATGCTCATCGAGACACTCGAGCTTGACCTTCACGCCGTTCGGCGGCTGCGCGCCCTCCGTGAACGTGAGGCGCTGCGGTCGATCGCTACCGCATTCTTGGCTGCGCGCGGTCGAGAAGTCGTCGTAGTACCAACCCGCAGCGGTCCCGGTCGTCGCCACCACAGCGGCCTCGCTCGTGAGCCCGAGCTGCGGCACGCGACAACGCTCGCCGCGCGTCGCGGTCGCAGGGTCCAGCGCCTCGAGCAGCGGATGATCGCTGCAGCGCGTCGGCGTACCGGCGGGTTCCTTACCCACGAGCGGTAGCTCCCACACGATGTCGCAGTCGACCGCGCCGCTCGAATCGCGCACCAGCGCGCGCGGCAAACACAGCGAAGGGATCTTGCTCGCGATCAGCTTGACGATCGCGTCGACCGCGGGCGCAAAGCTCTCCTGGCAGATCGACTGCACGATCGCGTTCTCGCCGAACGCGCGCGCGACCTCGACGATACGGCGCGGCGGGTACGCTTTGCCGCGTCCGGGGGTGTTGCACGAGGGAACCAAGTTCGCGGACGTCACAGGTGCAGGCGAGCCGCCGCCCGAGGTCGTGTCCATCATCTCGGGTGTCGCGACCCGCTCTTGCATCGCGTCGTCGTTGAGGATGCGCTCGTAGAACGCTTCGCGCTGCGTCACGTTCGCGAGGTCCGTGCTCGCCAGCACGCTATCGCTGACCAATGCTTCCGGTACGCCGACGATCGCGGCGAACAGCACGAGATCCGGATTCAGCGGACGCAACGCTCGCAGCCCATCCACGTAACGAGTAATCGGGTAGAGCGCCTCCTTGTGGTTGAAGCAGCGAAGGTTGATCTCCTGCGGCGGCACCGACGCAATGTCGTCCGTCGTGATCATCGAGCAGTCTTCTTCATCGGTGACGAGCACGATAGCCAAGATCGAGCTGCCGTCGTCCGCGCTGCGCATGAACCCGACGTTCTCCAAGTCGCCGTGCCCGGTGCTGCCGACGCCGTCCGAGGTGCCGAGGAACTGAATGCGATTCGGCTCGCGCACGATGCCCGTGCTCGGATCGCGATCGACCGACGGCCAGAGCGCCTTGAGCGGCGCTTCGAGCTGTTGCTCCAGACCGCAACCGTCGGTGCCGAGGCCCGCGATACACCCGAAGTCGCGCGCCAGCGTCTCCGGATCATCGCCGGCGCGAAAGCTGAGGAAGCTCGGATACGCGGCGGCACAGTCGTCGCGCGTCGGCGCGTGTTGCAAGAGCCCGTCGTCGCCGTGGTTGTCGCACTTCTCGACGATCGCGCCCGGTACACCCAAGTCGGTCGACACGACGCCGAGATGCAGATCGAGCACTGGTGCGAAGTCGCGCATGCCATCGCGGTCGCCATCGCCCGAGGTGAGCGCGCGCATCAACGCCGGCAGCTCGCGCTCGAGCGACTCCTGCTCCTGCTTCATCGAATTGGAGTTGTCGACCACGAACAAAATATCGACCTTGTCGATGCGCCGGCTCTGAACCTCATCGATCACGTTCGAGACCAAGCACGGATTGAGCGGCACGAGCTCGCGATCCAAGCAGGCGGTGAGCGAGAGCAGTGAGAGCAACGCAGACGCGAACGACGACAGGCTTCCCCAACGCATGTGTAGGCTCCTTGCACGGGTGCAATGCGCTCTTCGCATTGCAGTGCGCGAGCCAATGCGCGCTCCGCGAAAGGATTGAAGAACCGCGTGTACGACCGCTCACGTCGCGCCAACACCGTTGGCTTTCAGGCGTAAACGCCGCCAACTGCGCGAGCGGCCGCTACCCGGTTTTAGCTATGGCCGCGATACGCGGAGCCGGATGCCCAGGACGTCCGCGATGCGTTGCGCTTGCGGCTTCGGCAGATCCGGCAACCGCAGCTCGACGACCGCGCGCGCTTGCGCATGCGGCTCGCCTTTGAGCGCGGGCAATGCCAGCTCGGTCCACGCGACCAGCTGCTTGGGCTCGGCGCCGCGCAGCGCTTCTTCGAGCACTTCGATCACGCGCCGCTGGTAGGCGACCGACGCGAGGCACAGCGCGATGAACACGCGCACCATTCCGTCCTTCGCGACCTCGCTGCCCGCGGCGTAACCCGCCCGCAGCGTGTCGAGGTGGCGCGCGACCTTGGCTGGAGCGACCTTCGCGAGCTGCGGCAAACACCCCGCCGCAACGGCCACGCTGCGCGCTGGCCCGCCGAGCAGGAGCTTCACGAGCCGGGCGATGTGCGGCGCGCCGAGCTGCGGCTTGCTGTGGATCACTTCTTCGACCACGCGCGCCGCAAGGCTCGCCGGCCGGCCTTCTTGCTCGAGCGCTTGGACGTAGTGAAGGAGACCCGGCTCTTGACCCGCGAGCACCGCGGTCGCTCCCGCGCTGAGCACGGCGGCTGGAGGTGCAGCCGCGGGCTCTTGAGCCGTCGCGGTGGTTGCTCCGCCGCCCGCGCTTGCAGGGGCTGCGCCCGGTTGGGCGACATCCTCCTCGGCGTTCACGGAGCTCTTCGGGTCTTGGGCCATGTGTGCTCGCAGCTACGAGCATACATCAGCGCGTTCACATACGTTCGGGGGCGTCGATCCCGAGCAGCGAAAGTCCGCGGCGCAGCTGGCGCGC
>JAYUYY010000724.1:0-3918 GCA_043752225.1 Sandaracinaceae bacterium
TCGCGCGAATGTCCTTGCAGCAATGCGGCGGGGTCGACGGGCTCCATGCTGGGCTTCCTAGCCCACAAATCGGGGGCAAGCGAGTCATCCGCAGCCGATGCCCAGTAAGAGGGCCCGGCTCCATAGACGTGTTAAAGAAGGCGTAGTGCGTGAGTCACCGCGTGAGTCGTCGCCTGAGGTACCGCCTGAGGCTAAAAACGAAGGTGGGCCCGAGAATGCGTCCGGGAAGGAGCCCGGTTTGCGCATGTCTCTGCCGCGCGCGCAGCGGCTCTTTCGACGCGTGCTGCGCAAGCTGGTCTTGTGGGGCATCGCGTTCGGTTGCATCGCGCTCGCGCTGACGGCGCTCGCGCACACGAAGATGGCGCGCGAGTACGCAGGCCGCGAGGTCGCGAACGTGTTGCGCAACGAGCTGGGCCTAGTCGCCGAGATCGACGACGTGCACGTCGATCCGCGCGCGCTCGAGGTCGTCGCGCGCGGCATCCGGCTCACCCATCCGAAGTTCGGTCCGCTGGCGCGCGCCGAATCGCTGCGCATCCGCCCGTCGTGGCGCGCGCTGTTTCGGCTCAAGCTCGACTTGAACTCGATCGAGCTCACGCGACCCGACATCACGCTCAAGATCCGCGACGGCAAAGTGCTCAATGGGCCGGAGCTACCGACCAGCGCGAGCGCAACCACCGCGCCACCCGAGCTACCGTTTAATCGCGTCACGATCGAACAAGCCCGCGTCGCGGTCGACGCCGGCGAGCTCGGCAGCGCGGAGCTACGGGGCATCGAGCTGCAGGTGCGCAAGCTCACCAGCGACTCGGTGCGCGTCCATTTGAAGATCGGCGAAGGCCAGGTCGTGCATACCAAGGGTCGCGATCGCTTGCTCGGCCTCGAGCTGCTCTCCGAGCTGAGCCCCGAGCAGATCAGCATCCAATACGCGCGCGTCGAGACGCCGCATGTCCGTGTGAGCGCGCGCAACGCGCAAGCCAAGCTGCCGTTCGGCACGCGCTACGCGGGCGACGTGAAGCTCGACGTGCACCTACCGCAGCTCGGGCTCTGGCCGCTGCCGTTCGAGTTTCCGCCGTTCTTCGGCGACGTGCATGTCGCAGGTCGCATCGAGAGCGATCCGCAGGGCACGCGCGCCAAGCTCGACACGGTGCTCACGCGCGTCGGCATCGATCAGTACACGTTCGGCGAGAAGGTCATTCTCGCGATCGGCGTCGATCCGAACGGCGCGGTCTTCAGCGGTGAGGTGCAGGCGATCCACGAGGGCGGCACGCTCGGGCTCAAGGGCGAGCTGGGCTTTGGCCCGACGCTCCCGCTCAAGGTTCACGGCAAAGCGCACGACGTCGGCTTCGCGAAGCTGATGGACCAGCTCGGCGTCTCGCCGAATGCGATCGTGGATTGGACGATCGCCGGTGACCTCACGCTCGCCGGCACGCTCAATCCGCTGCGCCTTTCGGGCCCGCTGCGCATGCCGACGCGCGACTTCAAGGTGCTGCAGCACGCCTGGCACGAAGAAACCGGTCACGAGCGCAGGGTGATCGGGATCGAGCGCGCGCTGCTCGACGGCACCGTCGGCCTCACGCTGGCGGGCATCACGTTTACGAACGTCGACATCACGCTGCCGACCTCGAAGCTGAACGCGAGCCATGTGCTGCTCGGCTTCGACGCCTCATTGCGAGTCAGCGCGACCGGCAGCGAGCTCAACCTGGTCGATGCCTCTCCGCTGGTCGGGATCGAGATGGGCGGTCACGGCACGTTCTCGGTCGAGGTCGGAGGTACGTTCACCAATCCGACGATGGAGGGCCACGGCGACTTTCGCGAGTACGCGATGCACGGCTTTCAGCTCGGCGACATCCAGACCGACTTCGCGCTCGACGAGGATCTAATGGGCGTGCACTTCGGCCGCATGGAGGCGCGCAAGAACGACAGCCGCTACGCGGTCGAAAACGGCTTCTTGGATTTCCGCGAAGACGCGTTTCGCGCCGGCGGCAAGACGCTGATCGAGCGTCTCACGCTCGCCGACTTCTACGAGATCTTCGGCTACCAAGAGGATGAGCGCTTCGTGTCGTATCAAGGCACGCTCAGCGGTGTCGCGGACCTCGCATATTCGCTCGGGCGTCCGACCGACTCGGCAGTCGGCACGCTCGCGATCGACCTCGAGCTCGACATTCCGCAAGCCGAGCTCGACGGCTACGCGTTCACGAACGGCGGCTTCAAGGGTCGCTGGGATTGGCTCGATCCGGATGCGGGCTTAGATGGCGGCAAGCTCGCGATCGAGCGCTTCGTGCTGCGCAAAGGCGAAGGCACGCTGAGCATCTCGGGTCGCATGGGCCTTCTGGGCGCGCTCGATCTGGTCGCGGTCGGCGATCGCTTGTCGCTGCGCGATCTCGAGAGCATCGGTGGTCGCACGCGCGAGGTCTCGGGCACGCTCGGCGTGAACGCTTCGATCAAGGGCTTCGCGAAGAAGCCGCGCATGGATGTCGATCTCGCGCTCACCGGCCTCGCGCTGCGCGGTGAGCCGCTCGGCGATGGCCGCGCGTACGTGAGGCTCACCGATCAAGAAGATCCGTGGATCACCGAAGCGCTCAACTGGCCCGAAGGCGCGCCGCCGGCGGATGCGCAGTGCGGCCACGCGCGCGAAGGTCTGGCGCGTGGCAACTGGCCCGAGGATCCGCCGCTGCGCACGATCGAAGGGCCGCTTGCGCCGCTCGATCAACCGATGGCCTACGTGATGTGCGGCGAAGGTTTCGGCGGGCAGCTCGTGCTCGACATCGCGCTCGGCCGCACCAAGGCCACACCGCTGCGCGGCCAGATCACGCTCGACAAGCTCGACCTCGGAAGGCTTTTACCGCGCGTGCGCGGTCGGCCGCCGCTGCGCGGCGCGGTCAGCGCCAAGCTCAACCTGACCGAGGGTGCGGTGAGCGACCCGTTGGGGCTCGCGGGAACGCTCTCGATCTCGAGCGTGCGCGTCGGTCAGCTCGATGTGGAGCTGCAGAACAGAGGGCCAGTCGAGCTGAGCTTCAGCCGCGGCCGCTTCGAGGTGCACCGCGCGACGTTTGCAGGACCCTCGTCCGAGCTGCGCATCGCCGGCGGTGGCTCGCAGCAGAACGGCTTGCAGCTGCGCTTCGACGGCAGCGTCGATCTCGGACTGCTCACCACGCTCTCGCGGACCGTGAAGGAGGCCGAGGGCACAATGACGCTCGGCTTCAATGTGAGCGGCCCGTTCGAGCGCCCGGCGATCTTTGGTGAGGCCGCGATCCGCGGCGCATCGTTGCAAGTCGCGTCGTTCCCCGAAGCGGTGCGCAACGTGCACGGCCGGGTGACGTTCAGCGAACGCCGCATCGTGCTCGATGACTTCTCGGCGCAGGTCGCGAGCGGCACCGTGAAGTGGAGCGGCGATGCGACGCTCGATGGCCGCGGCATCGGCGGCTACGATATTCAGCTCGATGCCGATGGCTTGTCGCTCAAGCCGCGCGATGGCGTGAGCATGAAGATCGGCGGGCGCGCTGCGCTGCGCTGGCGGAAGACCGATCGCATCCCGACGCTGGCCGGTACGCTGCGCATCGACGAGATGATCTACACGCGCGCGATCGCGATGGACCGCACGATCGGCGACATCACCGCGGTCCAGCGCACCGAGGTCACTGGCTACGACCCCGCCGACGATCTGATCGCGCTGGATCTACGGCTCGAGCACTCGCGCCCGCTGTTCATCCGCAACAACCTGATCGACGCCGAGCTGCGGCTCGAGACCGACAAGCTGCCGTTCCGGCTGGTCGGCACCGATCAGCGGTTTGGCGTGGTGGGCCACGTGAGCGTGCGCAAGGGAACGCTGCGCTTTCGCGATCAAGCCTTCGAGATCCGTCAGGGCGACATCACCTTCGACGACGAGACCCGGATCGATCCGAGCTTCGATCTGCGCGCCGC
>JAYUYY010000725.1:0-3916 GCA_043752225.1 Sandaracinaceae bacterium
TCGGGCCTCACCCGACCGATCTCGGTGTGCGCCGCGGAGCGCCCGAGCTGGCTCACCGCGGTCGTCGGTGAGCTGGGCGTCGAAACCACGAACGTGCGCGAAGCGCTCGCTTGTTACTTACAGTGATTGACCGCGCGGGTCCTCGCGCGGGAGAAGCAATTGACCGCGCGGGTCCTCGCGCGGGAGAACACTCGCGGCTCGCTGGCGAGGACTGGGAGAACAGACATGAAGCTTTACGTTTGGGGACCTGCACCGAATCCGCGCCGCGTGAAGATGTTCCTCGCGGAGAAGAACATCCCGGTCGAGATCGTGGATGTCGGCGAAGGCGCGCAGCTCTCGGGCGCGTTCCTCGAGAAGAACCCGCATCGCCTCGTGCCGATGCTCGAGCTCGACGACGGCACGATGCTCGGCGAGTCGATGGCGATCTGCCGCTACATCGAAGCGCTCCACCCCGAGCCGCGCTTGTTCGGCAACACGCCGATCGAGTCCGCGATGATCGACATGTGGGAGCGCATCTGCGAGTTCCAAGGCGTCCAAGCGGTGGCGGAAGTGTTCCGCAACGCGATCCCGGTCTTCAAGGATCGCGGTATGGGCGGGTACATGCAGACGATCCCGCAGATCCCCGCGCTCGTGGATCGCGGCAAGGTTCGCTACGAGGCGTTCCTCTCCAAGATCGACGCGCAGCTCGGTAAGCACCACTACATCGCCGGCGACACCTTTTCGGTCGCGGACATCACCGCGCTGGTCGCGATCGACTTCGCGACGCGCTCGCGCATCCCGCTGCCGGACAAGTTCATGTTCGTGCAGGGCTGGCACGCCGAGATTTCCGCACGCCCTAGCGCCAAAATTTAATCATAGGGAGAACGTTCGCCGTTCTCCCTCCCGTCGGGCAAAGCCCGCGACTTCAACAAAAACGCGCCCTCCCACTTCACGAGGTGAGCGAAGCTCACATGCCCTTCCAGCTGCGACGAAAACCCGAGCGCATCGTTTGCCTTACCGAGGAGCCGACGGAGACGTTGTACTTGCTCGGTGAGGAGCGGCGCATCGTCGGCATCAGCGCGTACACGGAGCGGCCGACCGAGGCGAAGTACGAAAAGCCCGTCGTGTCGGCGTTCATCTCCGGCAGCGTGAAGAAGATCGTCGCGCTCGAGCCGGACTTGGTGATCGGCTTCTCCGACATTCAGGGCGACCTCGCGCGCGACTTGATCAAGGCAAACCTGCAGGTGCTGATCTTCAATCAGCGCAGCGTGCAAGAGATCTTGGACGTGATCTTGGTGCTCGGCCGGATCGTCGGCGCCGAGCGTCGCGCCGAAGAGCTGGTGCAGGGCTACATCGCGCGCTTGTCCGCGGCCGAAGATCGCGCGCATGCGCGCTTGCACAACCCGCGCGTGTACTTCGAAGAGTGGGATGAGCCGACGATCTGCGGCATTCGCTGGGTCAGCGAGCTGATCGAGCTCGCCGGTGGCCACGACATCTTCGCGGATCGTTCGCGCGGCAAGCTGGCGAGCGAGCGCTTCGTAGAGGCGGCCGAGGTCGTCGCGCGCGCACCCGACGTGTACTTGGCTTCGTGGTGCGGCAAGGCATTCGACCGCGAGGGCGCACTCGCGCGTGAGGGCTTCGCGACGCTGCCGGCGGTGCTGAATGACCGCGTGCACGAGCTCGATCCCGCGATCATCTTGCAGCCCGGCCCGGCATGCCTGACCGACGGCCTCGACGCGCTGGAAGCGCTGCTTCGCTAGAGCGCGGGCGAGGCCAGGCGGCTGAAGATTAACCGCCAAGGACGCTAAGGACGCCAAGACAGAAGTTGAATGCCTTTCTCTCCCCTTGGCGTGCGTGGCGTGCTTGGCGGTTCGTCTCGCTCCCTCTGTTTGCTGCGCGCGAGTCGCGCACGTACCCTGGCTCGTGCGCGGCGACCGAGCTGCGAAGGAGCAGGCGGACGTGGCAGGCGATTGCGCGCACATCAGGAGCTGCGAGATGTACACGCTGCTCAAGCTGAGCAGCACGCTCAAGACTTGGCAGTCGCGCTACTGCTGCGCCGACTTCGAGCAGTGCGCGCGCTTCAAGCTCAGCAGAGAAGGCCGGCGCGTGCCGATCAACCTGATGCCCAACGGCAAGCTGTTGCGCACGGCCGACAATGGTGGAAATGGCGATCCCTCGCGCGGTGTCTAGAGGTAACGCGGTGTGTAGAGGTAACGCGCGTCGAGAGTCGCGTGGTCGCGTCGCGAAAGGCAGCCGATGAGTCACTGGCCGTGGTGGTTGGGCGCGCTCGTGTTGGCCTCGGTGCCGCTCGTGCATCGCATCTTGCTCGACCACGCGTTCGCGGTGTCGGGCCGCTTCAGCGCGCTCGTCGATCGCGTGCGCTTCGGGCGCGAGGAGCCGGTGAGCGACGACACCGCTGCGCTGCTCGCCGCGTTGCGCGAGCAGACGGTCGAAGCTTTTGGCGCGGATGCGCTAGATGCGAGCGACCCGCAGGCGAGCGCGCTGGCTATGAGCGACCCGCAGGGGAGCTCCGGCGCCACAGCGCTGTCGACTAGCCCACAGAGCATGACGGCGCACGTGCTGTTCTTCGTCGGGCTCGCGCTCGGCGGGCTGGTCTCGGCGTTGCTCGCGGGTGCGTTCGAGCTGCGCACGGGTCTCGCCGGCGCGACGTTTGCTGCGCTGATCGAGCGCGTGCATGTGCCGGTGCCGATCGTGCTGCTGCTCGGCGGCGTCTTGGTCGGCGTCGGCACGCGCATGGCAGCGGGTTGCACCTCGGGACACGGCTTGTGCGGCGTCAGCCAGCTGCAACCTGGAAGCTGGGTCTCGACCGCTGCGTTCTTCGGCGCCGGCGTCGCGCTCTCGTTCGCCTTTGGAGCGATGTTATGAGCGCGCGATCCATTCGAGAGCCGCTGCTCACGCTGCTCGTCGGCGTGGGCCTTGGGTTTGCGCTCAGCCGCATCGGCTTTTCATCGTGGGATGAAGTCCACGCGATGTTCACGTTCAGCGACCTGCGTATGTTCCTGACGTTTTGCGGCTCGGTCGCGGTGCTCTTGGTGATGTGGCGCGTGCTCGCGAAGGTCGCGCCGCGCTTCGCGAGCTTTCGACCGCGCATGATCCACAAAGGCAGCGTGCTCGGTGGCGTGCTGTTCGGCGCGGGCTGGGCGATCAGCGGCGCGTGTCCTTCGATCGCCTTGGTGCAGCTCGGCGAAGGTCAGCTCGGCGCGCTCTTCACGCTGCTCGGCATCTTCGCCGGCAACGCCTTGTACGGCTTCGCGCAAGGCCGCTATTTGCACTGGGACACCGGCTCCTGCATGGACGACTAAATGGCCGAGCCTCAACACGCGCCGATTGCCAGCGTTCCGATCGCTCCGTGGATCCGCGGGCTCGTGCAGCTCATGGACAACTCGATCCAAGTGCCGGGCACGCGCTTCCGGATCGGCTGGGATGCGATCATCGGGCTGTTCTTGCCCGGCGCAGGCGATGCCGTCAGCGCGTTCAGCCAGGTCGGGCTGTTGCTCGCCGCGTTCCGCGCCGGTGCGCCGCGGATCGTGCTCGCGCGCATGCTGCTCAACGTGGCGATCGATGCGCTCGTCGGCACCGTGCCCGTGCTTGGCGACCTGTTCGACGCGGGCTTCAAAGCCAACGTCCGCAACCTCGCGATCGTCGATCGCTTGGAAGGAGCCGCGCCGGGCATAAAACGCAGCGGCGCCAAAGACTACGCGTTCGTCGCGCTCGTGATCGCAGGCGTGCTCGCGCTGCTCTCACTGCCGATCGCAGTCGGCATTTGGATTCTGTCTCAGTTGTTCTAATTATCGGGAGAACGTGCGCCGTTCTCCCGCCCCATGAGCAAAGCTCATGGGGCGCCACCCACTCACGAGGTGAGCGAAGCTCACGCCGCCTCGTGCGCGGCTGTGCTACGCGATCGGCCTGAGCACGA
>JAYUYY010000726.1:0-3916 GCA_043752225.1 Sandaracinaceae bacterium
TCCGAGGTCGACGAGCTCGAGCCCGTCGAAAGCGATGCGGTCGCGCGCGAGATCGCGCAGCGCAGCCCCTCGAGCATTCCGAGCCAGTTCGGCGACCTCGGCCAGCTCTTGGGCAGCGCGTTTCAGCTGCCGCGCTTTCGCGAGAGCCGCTTCACGATCCCGCCCCCGCCGCGCGGCGGCGACGCCGGCATCGAAAATGCCCCCGAGGTCGCGCACAAGCCGGCGCCGGGGACCGTGCGCGTGCGCTGCACGGACTTCAACGATTCGCAGGTCGACACGCGCGAGCTCGACGACGTCGACGCGTTGCTCGCGTCACCGCGCCCGAAATGGGCGAGCGTTCGCTGGATCGACATTGAAGGCCTGCACCCGTACGTCGTGAACCGGCTGCGCGAAGCGCTCAACTTGCACACGCTCGCCGCGGAAGACGTGTGGCACGTGCCGCAGCGTCCGAAGGCCGAGCTCTACGGCCAACAGGTGTTCGTGATCGTGCAGCGCTTTCGCTTCGACGATGCGCAGCTGCAATCCGAGCAAGTGAGCGCGTTCGCGACCCGCGACACGCTGCTGACTTTTCAGCAGCTGCAAACGGACATCTGGGCAGGGCTACGCGGGCGTCTGAGCCAGATCGACTCGCGAGTGCATCAGTCCGACGCCACGTACTTGCTGTACGCCGTGCTCGACACGGTCGTCGATCACGACTTCCCGATCCTCGAGCGCTACGGCGAGCGCTTGGAGCAGCTCGAGGACGCCGTGCTCACCGACGCGGCACCGCACCTGCTGCGCGAGATCCACGCCGTGAAGCGCGACTTGACCGTGATGCGGCGCGTGCTGTGGCCGATGCGCGAGGCGATCGGCGAGCTCACCAAGCCCGACAAGACCGTGATCTCGGAGTCCGCGCGCACGTACTTGCGCGACGTGCACGACCACTGCGTGCAGGTGATGGATATCCTCGAGACGTTCCGAGAGCTCGCGTCCAACTTGACCGACCTGCATCTGTCGATGACGTCGAACAAGATGAACGAGGTGATGAAGGTGCTGACCATCATCTCGACCATCTTCATCCCGATCACGTTCTTGGCCGGCGTGTACGGCATGAACTTCGACGAGCTTCCGGAGCTGCACTGGAAATACGGCTACACGGCGTTCTGGCTGATCTGCGGCGGCCTCACGACGTCACTGCTGTGGTTCTTTCATCGCCGCGGCTGGCTGAAGGGGTAGCTGTTCTTTCACGCGGGTGAGCAGCGCGCCGCCGGCGATGAAGAGCACGGTGACGGACAAGATCGAGATGCGCGTGCTGTTCGTAAGGAACGCGACGCCGCCCATCAAGAGCGGGCCGACGATCGCGGCCATCTTGCCGAGCATGTTGTAGAAGCCGAACAGCTCGGCGGCGCGTTCGGGCGGGACCATGCGGCTCCACATCGAGCGGCTGAGCGCCTGCACGCCGCCTTGCACGAGCCCGATCGTCACGGCGAGCACATAGAACTCAGTCGCGGTTTGCATTTGCGAGCCCCACAGCGTGACGCCGACGTACACCGCAAGGCAGCCCAAGATCGTCCGCTTCTCGCCGAAGCGGACGGCGATCTTCCCGCACATGATCGCGGCTGGAAAACCGACGAACTGCGTGATCAGCAGCGCGATGATCAAGCTCGATGAAGGCAGGCCGATCGCCAAGCCGTAGTCGACCGCCATGCGGATGATCGTGTCGACGCCGTCGATGTACAGCCAGTACGCGAGCAAGAAGAGCCCGAGTTGCTTGGTGTGCGTGACCGCTCGGACCGTGCTCGCGACTTGGGCAAACGCACCGCGCGCGACGGCGAACGCGCTCTCGTGCGCGATCGCATCGGATGCATGCGGCTCTTCGACGCGCCGCAAGAGCGGGATCATGAACGCGATCCACCAGACGCCGACGAGCACAAACGAGGCGCGCACCGCGCTGGCTTTGTCCGCGAGCCCGAAGCTCGCGGGCGAGAGCGTCATCGCGACGTTGAGCGCGAACAGCACGCCGCCACCGAGGTAGCCCAGGCCGTAACCGAGCGACGAGACGCGCGAACGGTTTTCCGGCGCCGCGACTGCGACCAGCAAGCTGTCGTAGAACACGATGCTGCACGCGAACCCGATCGTGCCGAGCGCGAACAGCAACGCGGCGGGCAACCAAGCGCCCTGCCCGATCAGCGCGAGCCCCATCGTGCTCAGCGCGCCGAGAGCTCCGAACGCGGCGAGCAGCTTCTTACGCGAGCGGCTGTGATCGCTCACCGCGCCGAGCAGCGGCGCCAGCACCGCGACCACTGCGCTGGCCAGCGAGCTAGTCAGGCCCAAGCGAAACGTGCTCTCCGCCGGGCTCGTATCCACGCACCAGTACTGCTTGAAGAACAGCGGGAAGAAGCCCGCCATCACGGTGGTGGCGAAGGCTGAGTTTCCGACGTCGTAGAGGGCCCAAGCGCGAATGGCTCGTGCGTCGCGCTGCTGCATGGCGCGGCATGTTGCCTGTGCGCCCTCCGTGCGCCAAGCGCGTGCGGGTTGATCGCATACGCATCGCGAGCCAAGCTCGCGCGAAATGTCGCAGCCCCCGCTTACCTCAACTCAACGTCGAAACCTTCGCGCGCTCGCGCATCACCTCGAGCCGATCGTGCAGGTAGGCCATTCGGGCGTGACCGAAGGCGTGGTGCAAGCGACCGCCGCCGCGTTGCTCGCGCACGAGCTGATTAAAGTTCGCCTTCACGAGCCCGAGGACAAGAAGGGCATGGCCCAAGCGATCGCGGACGGCACGCAAGCCATGCTCTGCGGGCTGATCGGGCACACCGCGATCTTGTATCGCCCGCATCCGACGCGACCGCGCAGCTTGGCGCAGCTCGCCAGCCCGAATGAAAAGCCGAACGCGCTCGGCGGCCAAGCCGACAAGCCCAGCGAGAGCCCGAAGAAGGTCGCGTACAAGAAGCGTATGACCGAGAAGGCCGCCGCCAAAAAGCTGGCACGCGGTTGACCTCAGGTTGATCGCCGCTGCGATCAATCCATCTGAACGCTGCGCACTTCGATTCCGGCCTCGGAGAGCATGTCGGTGCTGATCCGGAAGTCCTCGGCCCAGCGTTCCGGGATCGCGAGCGCGGCCGGATAGATGATTTCGCGCACACCGGCCTGGATTAACGAGCGCGCGCAGCGCGTGCACGGCGGCCAAGTCACGTACGCGATGCATCCTTTGAGGGCGACGCCGATACGCGCCGCGTGCATGCATGCGTTCTCTTCCGCGTGGCAGACGAGTGGATACTTCATCTCGCGGTTGGCGAGCCGCTCCACCGTATCGTCGATGCCGCGGGGAAAACCGTTGAAGCCGGTGCTGCGGATCTCGCGATCGGGTCCCACGACGACGCAACCAACTTTGGTGGATGGATCCTTGCTCCAGCCCGAAATGTGCCGCGCAAGCTCTAGAAAACGCACGTCCCAGTTGGCCATGCCCACGCAATACCGCGCCATCCGTTCGAGCCGCCAGCGTCCACTGATCGGTCTGTGTGGATTCCGAGCTTTCCAGTCTCGCGTCCGGAGTTGGTAACCCTCACGGCAGTGCAAGGCGAGCCGTTCGCGCCTCGGTCGAGCACTCCGTTTCACAGGTGCGTATGCATGGCTCCTTCCGCTATGGTTCCCGCGTGGGTAGTACCTCGGGTGTTCGTCGCCGACGGACTGCTGCGTTCGCGCGGCGGCCGTCTTCGCTCTGGGCGTTGCGCCTGCGCGTGCTGAGCGGAGCGCTTGCGCTGCTGATGACCGGCGGCTGCAGCATCGAGCGAAGCCCAGAGCTCGGCGACACGCGTCGCGAGACCCTCAACAACATTCGTTTGCCCGCCCGAACGAACGGCGATCTCGTGACCGAGGATCAGTTCGGCAATGGACCGACGCCGATGACCCCGACGACCGACGCGACGGTGGGCGG
>JAYUYY010000727.1:0-3915 GCA_043752225.1 Sandaracinaceae bacterium
GGTCGTCGTACCGGGGCAGACGTACCACATGAAAATCGAGCGCCGCGGGGCTACAATCGCGGCTTGGGTCGACGGCCAAGAGCTCGTCTCGATGACCGATCCCGACCCGCTCGAAGGTCCCGGGCACGACCACTTCGCGTTGAACAACTGGCAAGCCGAGCTGTGGTTCGACAACCTCGTCATACAGCCGCTCTGATGCGCGCGTCCGGGATCCACCCGGCGGTGCATGGCTACGGGTGGTAACCGGGCCATGGAGATCAAACAGTACGAGGCCATGCTCAGCGACGCGGAAGCGCGTCTCAAGCGCTTGCGCGCGCTGTACGACCAGTGGTTCGCGGGGGTCGAGCGGATCGAGCCGCAGCAGCAGAAGCGTGACTTCGAGACGATGCTCACCACCCTGCGGCGCGAGCAACCGCGCAACACGGCGCTGCGCTTTCGCTTCAATCAAGTCATCCAGCGCTACACGACGTACACGACGTATTGGCGCCGCATCGCGCGCCAGATCGAAGACGGCACGTACAAGCGCGACGTGATCCGCGCGCGGCGCTTGACCGAAGCGCTGCCGCCGAGCGATCCGCCGCCCCCGCGCCAAGACTCGTACGAGATCGATGTCGATATGGATTTCGACCGCGCGATCGACGACGGGCTCGACGCGGCGCTCACGGGTGGAGCGAGCTCGCGGCCTCCGGCGGCGCGGCCCGCACAACGACCGATGCCGCCGATCAGTCCGTTTGCGATGCCCGATGAAAGAACCGCGAACGCAGAGCCGGCGCGTTCCTTTCCCGCGCCACCTTTGCCGCGCGTTCCCGGGGCACCGCCGATCCCGATCGGCGCGAAGCGTCCGCCGCCTCCGCCGCCCGGCGCGTTGCGCTCGGCTGCACCGCCCGGCGCAGCGCGACCGCCTGGCGCAGGCGCGGGCCACAACGCTCCCGGCATTGCCGACGATCAGATGCAGCGCATCTACCAGCGCTACGTCGATGCGCGGCGCCAAAACCAAGAGCGCACCGACGTGAAGTTCGAATCGGTTGCGAAGTCGGTGCGCGACATGATGCCCAAGCTGATGCAGAAGCACGCCGGTAAGAACATCGACTTCGAGGTCGTCGTGCGCGACGGTAAGGTCGCGCTCAAGCCGGTCGCGAAGTAGCTGGTGTCAGCGCGCTTCAGTCCGAAAGGGCGTCAGTCGCCGCGCGCAGCAGCTCGGCCGAGCGCATCAGCGCGTCGCGCTCGTCGCGGCTCATCTCCGGCTCGAGCACACGAAAGGCGCCAGCCGTACCCGCGATGCAGGGCAACGACAGCGCGACGTCGCGAATGCCGAGCGCGCCTTCTTGCACTCGAGACAGCGTGAGCGCGCGGTGCTCGCCGCGCAGCATCCACTTGAGCAGCGACGCCGTCACCAAGCCGATCGCGTGATTGGTCGCACCCTTGCGACGGATGATCTCGTATGCAGCACCGCGCACTTGCGCTGCGATGCGCTCCTGCGCCGGCGCGCTCCACTCGGCAAAGTGTTGCAGCGCGGTCCCGCCGACGTGCGCGTGCGACCACAGCACGACCTCCGAGTCGCCGTGCTCGCCGATCACCGACGCGTGCACCGAGCGCGGCTCGACACCGAGCGAGAGCCCGACGAGCTGACGCAATCGTGCGGTGTCGAGCATCGTACCGGTTCCGATCACGCGTGCCGGCGGAAGCCCCGAGGCTTCGGTTACGAGACGCGTCAGGATGTCCACCGGGTTGGTAACCACGACGATGATCCCGGCGTAGCCCGCGAGCTGCTTTCCGATTCCGCGCACGACTCGGGCGTTGTCGCGCAGCAGATCGAGGCGGCTCTCGTCGGCTTTGCCGCCGCGCCCCGCTGCGATCACCACCGCATCGGTGCCCATCAGCTCGCCAATTTCGGCCACGGCACGCACGTTGGCGGCCGCGTAGAACGCAGCGCCGTGCGCGAGATCCATCGCCTCGCCCTCCGCGAGCGCGTGCTTCTTATCGTGTACGAGCAGCTCGGTGACGAAACCCGCTTGAAGCGTGGAGATCGCAACGCTCGATCCGACCCAACCCATGCCGATGATTCCGACCTTCATGCGTTCTCCATGGTTCGCGCTCAGGCGCAGTGCACGAAGCAAACCAAGCTGAGCCACGCGATATACGCTCGAGCTCTCGCGTGGATTGCGCGCAGCTCTCGCCGGCGCGCAGCCATTGCGCCCGATTACAGGGGCCCGCATGCGATCGCGTTGACGTGGAGGCGCGCAGTTGGCGTTTTTGTTGGGGCGATCGTGCGCCGTGCATAGCCCGCAACGGGTAGGCCCTGCGCAGCGCGCGTGTGCGTGAGGCGGCACCAGTCTTGCTCTCGTGCTCTTCCGAGGTGGGCGATGAACTCGACTCTTGGCGCGTGGCATGCGCGCCCCGCACACGAAGCAGCATCCGAGCTGCGCTCGGACACCACGCGCGGGCTTGGCAGCGCGAATGCGGCCGAGCGGCTCGTTCAGCATGGAAGGAACGCTCTGCGCGCTGGCCGTCAGCGCTCCGTGCTCAAAATCGTCGTCCATCAGGTCAAGAGCCTGATCGTCGCGCTGCTGGTCGCAGCCGCGGGCGTCGCATTTGCCCTCGGGGATGTCGTCGAGGCCCTCGCGATTCTGGTCGTCATCGTGCTCAACGCCGTAATCGGCTTCGTGACGGAGTGGAAAGCGGCGAAGGCGCTCGACGGGCTTCGCAAGCAGGCGATCGCCGTTGCGCGCGTCCGGCGCGATGGTGAGGAGCGTGAAGTCGCAGCGGAGGAGCTGGTCCCGGGCGATGTCGTGCTGCTCGCCGCGGGCGACCGCGTGCCGGCGGATGGTCGAGTGTTCGAGCACGCACGCCTTCAGGTCGATGAAGCGCCGCTTACGGGCGAATCGCTGCCGATCATAAAGTCCGCCGATGCGATCGCCGAACAGGAAGCGCCGCTCGGCGACCGTCTCGGGATGGTGCACATGGGCACAGCGGTTACGGATGGTCGCGGCGCGTTCATCGTGACCGCGACCGGTGCACACACCGAGATCGGCCGCATCGGCACGCTGCTCGAGGATGTTGATGAGCGCGGCACGCCGCTCGAAGCAAAGCTCGCGCAGCTGAGCCGGGTATTGCTCGTCCTCGTGCTCGCGCTGTGCGCCGTGATCGTGTTGATCGGCTGGCTCCGAGGCAACGAGCTGCTCTCCATGGTCGAGGTCGGCATCTCGCTCGCGATCGCGGCCGTGCCCGAAGGGCTGCTCGCGGTGACGACGATGACGCTCGCGGTTGGGATGCAGCGAATGGCGCGCATGAATGCGCTCGTGCGCCGGCTGCCGGCGGTCGAGGCGCTCGGCGCAACCACCGTCATCTGCTCCGACAAGACCGGAACGCTGACGCGCAACGAGATGACCGTGCGCGCGTACCACGTCGCAGGTCAGCGTGTGGAGGTCACGGGAACGGGCTACACGGCCGAAGGCGACTTCAGGATCGGTGCGGATCGAGTCGACCTCGCCCACGCGGCCGGCGCCGAACAACCGCTGCAGCTCGCATTGCGGATCGGTGCGCTCTGCAACGACGCCAAGCTCGATCGCTCCGGCACGAGCACGGCCGTGCTCGGTGATCCGACCGAAGCAGCCTTGCTGGTCGCGGCGGAGAAGGCCGGCCTGGATCGAGCCGTCCTCGAGCGCGATTATCCGCGCATCGCCGAGATCCCGTTCAGCAGCGAGATCAAACGCATGGCGACGGCGCACCGCACGCCGCAGGGCCCCGCGGTAGCGTACGTCAAAGGCTCGCCGGCGGCGGTGCTCGAAGCGAGCGTGTCCATCGCCGGTCCGAGTGGCACGACTGCGCTGTCAGACGAAGCGCGCAAGCACGCGCGCGCGATGAACGACGAGCTCGCTGGCTCTGCGCTACGCGTGCTCGGTCTTGCCTATCGAG
>JAYUYY010000728.1:0-3912 GCA_043752225.1 Sandaracinaceae bacterium
CGTACACGAGCGACGATCCAGTCGTGGCCAAGCAGCTGCAAGACATGGGCTGCGCAGCGGTCATGCCGCTCGGTGCGCCGATCGGCAGTGGCCTCGGCATTCGCAATCCGTACGCGATCGAGATCCTGCGCGAAGCGATCTCGATCCCGTTGATCATCGACGCCGGCGTGGGCACCGCATCGGACGCCGCCTTCGCGATGGAGCTCGGCTGCGATGGCGTGCTGATGAATACCGCGATCGCGGGTGCAAAAGAGCCCGTGCGCATGGCGCGCGCGATGCGGCTCGCGGTCGAAGCCGGGCGCGACGCATTCTTGGCTGGGCGCATCGCGCGCAAGCTGCACGCGACCGCGTCGAGCCCGCTCGAAGGCGTGATCGGCTCGCGCCAGTTGGGCTGAGCGGTGCTTTTCGATCTTCTGCTGATCACGCCCGCGCACGAGCCCGCGCGAATCGAAGACCTCGTGCGTCGCGCGCTCGCCGTGCCCCAGTCGCAGCGCGTGGCTGTGCTGCTGCGCGCCAAACATCTCGCGCGCGATGAGCGACGCTCGCTCGCTCGATCGCTCGCTGCGCTCACCGCGCAGAGCGCCGCGGGCTTGCTGATCAGCTCGGACATCGAGCTCTGCGAAGAGCTGCGCACCTTGGATCCGCTGTGGCGCGTCGGCGTGCAGCTGCCCGAGGCCGGACCGACCGTGGTCGATGCGCGCGCGCGCCTCGGCGACGATGTTTGGATCGGCGCCTCACGCCATGACCGCGCCGGCTTACTCGCCGCACAGCACGACGGCGCGACGTTCGCGACGCTCAGCCCGGTGTTCGCGAGCCCCGACAAAGGTGCTCCGCTCGGCATCGCCGGCTTCGGCGCGCTCGCGAAGGACTGCACGATGCCGATCGTCGCCCTCGGCGGAATCGCGCCCACCGATGTGCCGGCGCTGGTCGATGCAGGCGCCGCAGCGCTCGCAGTCATCCGCGCCGTGTTCGAAGCAGCCGATCCCGCGAGCGCGGTCCGAGGCTTTCTGTTTGCCATCGACCGCGCGCGTGTATAACGGATCAAGCTCCGTCAGTGCGGAACGATCGCGCGCGCCATGAACGAAGCTCTCAAGCTCGTCCTCAACTTGATCGCCGTGCTGGTGTTGTGCGCGCTCGCGGTGTTCAAGCTGAAGATGGAGCGCGTCACGGTTCCCTCGAACGCGATGGCACCGACCCTGACGTACGGCGATGAAGTGCTGGTGTGGAAAGGCGCACAAGCCGACCGCACCGACGTCATGGTTTGCGACGAGCCCGATGAGCCCGGCAAGCGCGTCTTCGGTCGTGTGGCGGCGTTCGCGGGCGAGCGCGTTTCCGTCGACCACAACGGCTCGCTCTACATTAACAATCATCGCACCGCGTCCGGTGGAGACGGCGTGGTGGATTTCATCGACGACCCGAACAACGAGCACCACCTGCTCAACCGCGGCCACGTCGAATACTTCGCGCGCTACGACCACCCGTTCTTAATCGCGCCGGGCACGCGCCTGGAGCTCACGACCTACGCCGTGCAGGAGGGGATCTATCTGCTGGGCGAAAACTGGAGCCTCGACGGCTACGACAGTCGAGCTTTTGGCGCCGTAGAAGCAGAAAGCTGTCTGGGCCAAGTCGTTTTGCGCTGGAAGCCCGGCCCGTCCACGGGAGACGACCTCGGGCACGGGCGGCTCGATATCATCGAGTGAACGGCTCGCCCGGCACACTGCGGGTGTGACCGCGTGCCGTCGTGCGCTAGACTGAAACAACTAGCCAAGGTGGCCATCCGCTTGACGTTCCAGTGGACCAGTCGCGCGAAAGCGCTCGCGAGCTCACGACCCGCAGTCAACGCGCTCTTCGCCAGCGCGCTGATCGCAAGCATCCAAGGGCTCACCGCGTGCGCGAGCATCTCGGCAGGCGAGGTCACGGCCGCCGCGTGCCTTGAGGGCAACGACGACGAGGATGGCGACGGCAAGATGAACTGCGAAGATCCTGACTGCTTCGCGTTCGAAGCCTGCCGCCCGTCGGCGTTGAGCCGCGACGCGGGCGGCGCGGGCAGCTCGCCGACCGCTGGCACAGGTGGCGCGGGCGGAAGCGGCTCTTCCAACTCGGGCGGCGCGAGCGCCAGCGGCGGGAGCGGCGGCGATGAGCCCCAACCGATCCTCGATGGCGGCGATGATTCGGGCTTCGTCATCCCGATCATGCCCGATGCGAGCTTCGTACCCGATGCCGCGATCATTCCCTGCGGTGGCTGTGCGGTCGGCGAAGTTTGCGTGGAGGACGTGTGCGAGCCGGGCGGCGATCCAACCGGCGGCACGTACACGATCACGGTCGTCTCGGGCACGGTGCCGTACGCGACGGACGGCATCTGCGTGGACGTGTCCTGCAATCTCTCGCCGGTCGTGTACTGCATTTGCCGGCCGGACCCCTACGTGCGCGTCGTGCTGGTACGCCAGAGCGAGGAAGAGGTCGTCCTCGACAGCAACGTAGTCAGCCGCTCGGTCGATCCCATGTTCGACGTCGAGGGGTTCCCGGTCACGCTCGAACAGGGCGACACGTTGCGCTTCGAGATGTGGGACAAGAACCAGACGATTGCGGACAAGCAGGTCTTTAGCTGCAAACCGGACCTCTCAAATCTCACGCCCGGGCCGCTCGAGTGCTCAACCCTTAGCGGCTACTTCGACAACGAGATCCATTGGATCCGCGCAACCCTGGCGCACGCCCGCAGTGCAGGCCCGGGCCCGCTCTAAGAGCGCCGCGTGTCCTCAAGAGTCTTGACAGGTTGATGGCCGCGACCTAGATCCATTCGCAACTAAGAATGAATCTAAATGCGAGCCAGTTGGTGGACGCACTGCGCGCCGCGGGCCTGAAAGTCACGCCCCAACGTCTTGCGATCGTCGACTGCATCGCCCTCGACGAGACCCACCCCACTGCTCAGGAGCTCTACGAACGGCTCCACGCGCGCTTTCCAACGATGTCGGTCGCGACCGTCTACAACACGCTCGACGCGTTGACCGGCATCGGCCGCTGCCGCGAGCTGCACATGGGTGGCTCCACGCGCTTTGATCCGAACGTCGACGCGCACGATCACGCGGTGTGCGAGCGCTGCGGCTCGATCCGCGATGTCGCGCACGCACACGACGCGAGCCAAGCCGCAGCACAACGCGCGCTTCCGGGCTTCTCAGTGATGCGCGTCGAACGAATTTACCGAGGCGTCTGCGCGCAATGCGCGGAAGCCGCCGAGTAACACAACCACACAACCCAATTTCTCAAACCGGAGACAGCGATGGCACAGCTCAAAGGGTCGAAGACCGAACAAAACCTGAAAGACGCTTTCGCGGGCGAGTCGCAAGCGAATCGTCGCTACCTGTATTTCAGCAAGATCGCAGACGTCGAGGGCTACCCCGACGTGGCAGGTCTGTTCCGCGACACCGCGGACGGTGAGACCGGTCACGCGCATGGCCACCTCGACTACTTGAAGAAGGTCGGCGATCCGGCGACTGGCAAGCCGATCGGCGCAACGTCGCTGAACCTGGCAGCTGCCGTCGCGGGCGAGACTTACGAGTACAGCGAGATGTACCCGTCGATGTCGAAGGCCGCGCGCGGCGAAGGCTTCGACGACATCGCCGAGTGGTTCGAGACGCTCGCGAAAGCCGAGAAGTCGCACGCCGGTCGCTTCCAGCAGGCGCTCGACAACCTCGACTGATCACGGCTCTTTAGCCGGTTCTCTCAAACCCCGCCCGATCACCAAGGTTTGCTCGCTTGTCTCGCCGCACACGCGGCCCCGCAGTCGGCGAGCGAACCTTGGTGCAGTGGGCGCTTCGATCTTCGCGTTTGTACTCACCGTGTTGCACGCGCAGCACTCGAAGAGCTTTGCCATGCGCCCCGAGCAAACCCCTACCTTCGATCCGCACGACAGTC
>JAYUYY010000729.1:0-3908 GCA_043752225.1 Sandaracinaceae bacterium
GTGCGGCGTCGTAGCACGCGGGTCAAGCAGGTAGTCTCGTAGTCTCTCTGGGACCGAGGGGACGGATCGATGTCGGACGAGCTCTCCCAGCGCATCGAAATGCTCAAGACGGGGCTCGTGATGAGTCCCAACAACCCCGCCAAGCGCTACATGCTCGGCGTGGCCTACCGCAAGGCGGGCCGCCTGGCCGAAGCCATCGACGCGTTCGAGCGGTCGATCAAAAGCGACCCGACCTACGTTGACGCGCAGCAGGAGCTCGCGGTCGCGTACCTCGAGCAAGAGCGCTGGGCGGAAGCGGCCGGGCGTTTTGCAGCCGTGAGCAAGCTCGCGCCGGACCGGACCGAGGCCCTTCGCTTGCGCGGTCATGCTTGCCTGCGTGCAAAGCAGCCCGCGGAAGCGCTCGCCGCTTACCGGGCTTTCCTTGGCCGCGAGCCCGACCATCTGGTCGCGTTGCGCGAAGCCGCGCAGGCCTCGATCGATCTGGGCGACGACGCGAGCGCGTGCACCATGCTCGAGCACGCCTCGAAGGTCGCGACCGCGGACGCAGATCTGCCGTTCCTGTGGGGGCGCACCGAGCTGCGCGGCGCTCGCTTCGAGAAGGCGCGCGTCGCGCTCGAGCTTTCGGCGCAGCGCGCGCCGAACAACCCTGCCGTTCAAGTGGCGCTCGGCGAGGTGCTCGCTGGGCTCGAGCGGCACGAAGGCGCGGTGGCTGCCTATCGACGCGCCCTTGAGCTTGCGCCGGACGCGGCCGAGGTCGCAATCTGGTGGGCGCGACTTGGTGATTCGCTCGCTTGTTTGGAGCAGCTCGCGGCTGCTGTGGCTGCGTATCGAAGCGCTGTCGCGCTGCGTGATTCGGAAGTCGGGCTTTGGAATCGCCTCGGGCAGCTCGAGCTTCAGCACGCAGAGCCCGACCAAGCGCTCGATCGCTTTCGGCGCGCGTGTCAGCTCTCCGAAAACGATGCTGCCGGCTACGCGGGCCAAGGCGCTGCGCTGTGCGTGCTCGGGCGCTACACCGAAGCCGCCGACATGCTCGACCGCTCGCTGCGCCTCGATCGTAGCCGTGGCGCGACCTTCGCTCAGCTCGGCGGGTGCCTGCGCGCACTCGGTCGCCGCGCCGACGCCGACGTTGCGTTTCGCACCGCAGCAGAGCTTGCGCCGCAGGACCCGGAAGTGCAGCTGGCGCTCGGCGTGCATCTGCGCGTGAGCCAAGATGTCGACGGAGCGATCGCTGCGCTCGGCCGGACGCTCAAGCTCAAGCCGGAGCACATCGAAGCGTTGCTCGAGCTCGGCGCGTGTCTTCGCGCACGCGATGAGCACATGCAGGCCATCGACATCTACCGACGCGCGATCGATGCGCGGCCCACCGATCCGCGCGGCCACGCAGGGCTCGGTCACGCACGGCGGGCGCTCGAGCACAAACACGAGGCGCTCGATGCCTTCGAGCGAGCAGCGACGCTGCAATCGAGCGCGGAGCATCAGCTATGGCTCGGGCAAGCGCGGCTTGCGTTGGCGCGCAATGACGACGCCGTGATCGCGTTCGAAAAGGGCCTTGCGCATGCGCCCGAGGACGTGGATCTCCTGCACGGCCTCGGACGCGCGCTCGCCGCGGTCGGACGACACGATCGCGCGATCGAGGTCTTCTTGAGAGCTCAACGCTCGCGCCCAGCCGACACCACGATCCTCACGGACCTCGCGACTGCGCTCGCGTCCATCGATCGTGCCGACGAGGCGCTCACAGTGGTCTCGCGCGCGCTGCGTGAGCTGCCGAGCGATGCCTCGCTGCACGCGATGTTGGGCTCACTGCAAGCACGCGTCGGCCAGGACGATCACGCGCTCGAGAGCTTCGAGCAAGCGATCTGGCTCGCGCCCGAAGACCCGAGCGTGCGTTACGAGCTGGGTCTGTCACTCGAACGGCTCGGACGACATGGGCGCGCAGTCGAAGCCTTCGATGCATGCCTAACCCGCAAGCACGATCATCACGCCGCGCGCTTCGCGATGGCGCGCTGCTTCGAGGCGACCGGCCGCGCTGCGGATGCAGCAAGCGAGTACGCGAAGGTCACGACCGCGCAACCGACTCACGCCGAAGCGCATTTTCGGCTGGGCCGCGTGCTCGAGGCCCTCGGTCGCGCACGCGAAGCGGCCGAGGCCTATCGAGCCGCGACGCGTGAACAACCAGACTACGCCGAAGCCTACGCAGGCGCGGGCCGCATCCTGCGCGAGCTTGGCGAGACCGAAGACGCCATGCGCGCGCTGCGACACGCGGTGCGCCTGCGCAGGCTCGACAAGGAATCGCTTTACGAGCTCGGCCTTGCTTACCTCGATGCCCAAAGGCCCGAGGACGCAGCCACGCAGCTCGCGCGCGTGCTCGAGCTCGAGCCGGATCACGCGCGCGCGTTGATGGCGTCGGCACGCGCGCACGCCGAGCTCAAGGGCAGCGAGCAAGCGATCGCGGCGCTGCGGCGTGCAGCGGAGCTGAACGCGCATGACCCCGAGCCGTATGCTCAGCTCGCGCTGCTCTATGGACGCGCAGCGCGCTACGAAGAATGCGCCGAGGCGTTGCGCCAAGCGATTGCGCGCGACGGCAAACGCGCTGCGCTCCATCACCAGCTCGGCGTGGCCTATGAGGCGTTGCGTGAAGACGCGCGCGCGGTCGAATCCCTGGAGCTATCGCTGCGCTTCGATCCTGTGGGACCCGATGCCTCGAGGCGTTTGGGTCGGCTCCATTTGCGAGCCCGCGACTGGAGGCGCGCGCTGGCTTGCTTGAACGCCGCACTGCCGGCCTTTCCAGAAGATCCCGAGCTGCACCTCGACCTTTCGCGCGCTCATCAAGGACTCGGCGCATCAGAGGCTGCTTGGACGTCGATGTCGCGTGCGCTCAACCTCGCGCCTGAAGCGCCGGAGCTGCAACAAACGCTGGGTGAGCTACTGAGCGAGCGCGCCGAATGGCTGCGCGCGGCGGACGCATTCGAGCGCGTCATTCGGCGCGATCCCGGACAGATCGAAGCGCGAGTCGGCGCGGCGCGCGCGTACTTCGAGCTCGGCCGACCGAACCTCACCGTGCGCCAACTCGAGAGCCTGAATGTGCACGCGCGTTCCGGTGCCCGCGAGACGTTGCTCTTGGGCCGCGCGTACGCAGCGCTGGGCCAGCATGACCGCGCGCTCGAGCAGCTCGATTCTGCCGCCCGCCTGGCTCCGCGCGAGGCCGCCGTGCAGCAGCAAAGGGCGCGCAGCTTGCGCGAGCTCGGCCGCGCCAGCGAAGCAGAGCAAGCGCTTGTGCATGCGCTTTCGCTCGGCTCGGGCAACCCCGCGAGTGACGCGAGCGCGCAGCGCGAGCTTTCTTCGCTCTTGCTGACACAGGGCCGCGTGCAGGAAGGCGTCGATGCGATCGAGCGCGCCACCGCGTTGTCGCCGATCGATCCAGAGGTGCGCATCGAGCTTGGGCGTGCGTATGCGCGCGTCGGGCGCAGCGAAGAAGCAGCGGCCGCGTTCGCGCACGCGATTCGGCTCGGTGCAGGGTCTGGGGCGCTCCACTTCGAGCTCGGCGCCCAGCTACATACGCTCGAGCGCTACTTCGAAGCCACTGAGGCATACCGCGAAGCGCGCAAAGCGGGACTCGAGGACAAGCGTTGCTACCAGCAACTCGGCGCCGCGTGCGTGGCGCTCGCGCGCTATCAAGACGCCGCCGAAGCGTACGAAGGGGCCGTACGGCTCGAGCCGAACGACGTGCGTCTGCGGTTTTCGCTGGGAGTTTGCTACCACGAGCTCGGTCGTGCGGAGCTTGCGATGGAGCAGTACCGCGCGATTCGACCCGTCGACATCAACGCCGCAGAGCAGCTCTTCCGGATGCTACGTCCTGCGAGCAAGTAGCTAGTGGTCTGACCGAGGGGATTTGATCCGACCTCGCGCCC
>JAYUYY010000730.1:0-9731 GCA_043752225.1 Sandaracinaceae bacterium
TCACGAGCACACCGAAGCCAATCGCCAGTGGGCAGGTCTCTTCGCCTATGCCAAAGACCGCGTCATTGGCTGGCGCTGTGATCGCGCTGATCACCGGTGTGTCATCCAGCGTCTCGACCGCGACCGACTCCCTGATGCCGGTACCGTCGAGGCTCGCGGTGATCGTGTGATCGGCGCCGACCGTGAGCGCCACGCAGCGCGAGATCGCGCCGCCGGTCACCGTGCCGGTGAGAGCCACGGTGCCACCGCTCAACGTGTAGGCCGTGCCATTGAGCGAAGGGTCCACGTTTACGACGACTTGATAGCCGTATGCAGGGCCCACATCGCAGTCGTCCGCGGTCAGCAACACTTGGCTCGCGACCGGATCTGTGATGTCGAGCGTGTCGACGTTCACATCGACGCTCGCGCTCGCATCCGCGCCTTCGCCGATGATCGCGTGGAGGTTCAGCGTGATCGTGCTCGCACCGCTCGGCGTATGCGCGAGGTTGTCCGGCACCGCGACGCACGTGCTGATCGACTGACCGGTGATCGTCACGTTGTTCGCGACCACGACGCCGTTCACGAGCACGTCGGCCTCACGGTTCGCGCTCTGGTCCACCGTTGCGGTCACGAGCACGCCAAAGCCGCTCGCCAGCGCGCAGGTCTCGCCATCGACATCGAACGCGGTGTTGTCCGCGGGCGCCGTGATCGCCGTGATCACCGGCGTGTCATCGATCGTTTGCACCGAGACCGATTCGGTCACCGCGGTGTCGTCGAGGCTCGCAGTGATCGTCAGCGTACTGCCCACGGTCAGCGGCAGGCAGCGCGAGATCGCGCCGCCCGACACGGTACCGGTCAAGACCGTCGAGCCACCGCTCAACGTGTAGGCCTGGCCATTGTGCGAAGGATCGACCGCGACGCGCACCAAATAGCCATATCCGCCGCTCAAGCAATCGTCGCCGGATAGCAAGATCTGGTTAGCGACCGGATCGGTGATGTCGAGCGTGTCGACGTTCACATCCACGCTCGAGCTCACGCCGCCGGTGCCGAGCACCGCATCGAGCCGCAGCGTGATCGTGCTCGCGCCCGGCGGCGCGTTCTCGAGGTCGTCCGGTACCGCGACGCAGGTCTCGACCGAGGTGCCGTCGATCGCGACGTTGCTGGCCGCCACCACGCCGCTGACCAGCACGCTCGCGCTGCGGTTGTCCGCCTGATCGACGGTCGCTTGCACGAGCACGCCAAACTCGCCAGCGCCGGCAACGCAGGTTTGATCACCGGGCCCGAACGCCGCGTTGTCGAGCGGCGCGTTGATCGAGAGGATCTCCGGCGTGTCATCGACCACGACAACATCCACCGAGTACGCGATCGTCGTATCGTCGATCGCGACCGTCAGCGTTCGATCGCCGCCGACCACGAACGGCACGCAGCGCGTGATCGTCGTGCCCGATACGGTTCCAGTCACCGGCGCCGCGCCACCGTCGAGCGAATAGCCTTGGCCCGCATGGATCGGATCCACGCCCACCGAGACCGTGTAGCCAAAGCCGAGACCGGGATCGCAATCATCCGCAGACACGATCAGCTGGTCGAGCACCGGATCGGTGATCTCGAGCGTGTTCACGTGCACCGTGTGCGTCACCGGGTCGTAGCCGTTGCCCATCGTCGCATCGATGCGCAACAGGATCGCCGTGCCACCGGGGGGCACGTTCTCCATGTCATCCGGAACCGCGACGCAGAGATCGATCGAGGTGTCGTCGATCGTCACGCTGCCATCGACGAGCACATCGTTGATGTAGAGGCTCGCTTCACGGTTCGCGTTTTGATCGATCGTCGCGACCAGGTGCAGGCCGTACTCGTCCGGATTGCCGGTGTCACACGTGGACTCGCCCGGGCCGAACACCGCGCCGTCGAGCGGCTGCGTGAAGCTCGTGATCTGCGGCAGGTCGTTCACGATCTCGCTGACGCAGGTGTGCGTCGCGATGTTGCCGAAGTCGTCTTCGATCTCGACCACGACGGTCACGTTGCCTTCCGTCCCGAAGTCCAAGCCTTCGAACGTGACCAAGCCCGCGGCGAGCGTGGTCGGCACCGCGCTCCCGGTCGCGCTCAGGTCGGCGTCGTTCATGTACGTCAACGACGCGCTCTCGATGTCTGAGGTCTCGTCGGCGATCGCGACGTCGAAAGCCGCCGCCTCGGCCAACGTGATCTGACCGCTGCCGTGCAAGGTGCAGGCGTCGTGCACGACGCTGAGATCGGGCAGCTCGCAATCGGTGCTGACCGTGATCGCGTCGGACACGCCGAGCAAGCTCGAGGTCGCGCCTTCGAGCGTCTGCGTCGCGACGAACGTCGAGCTTTGATCGCCGTCGCTGAGCTCAGCCACGATCTTCGCGCGGCCGAGGTAGTCGCCGTCGGGCAGCGCCGGATCGGACGAGTCCCGCTCCTCGCATTCGCCGCTCGCGAAGAGCGCGCCGCTCGCGCTGCCGCGGTGCAGCTCGACGTCGGTGCCAACCTCGGTGCACGCGACCCACACTTCGCCGTCGCATGCGATCAGCGAGCCCGCGCTGCGATCCGCATCCGCCGTGTGTGAGCCATCGCCGAGCGCGTTGAAGTCTTCGCCGTCGATCGGGTTCTCGATCTCGAGCGCCGGCGCGTCCTCGCGGAACCGGAACGCGACCGAATCGCGGCCCACGTTGCCGGCGCGATCGCTGATCTCGAAGCACACGTATTGCTCGTACGAGTCGCTATCGAGCGTCAACGTCGACAGGAGCTCCGAGGAGCCGTCGTAGCTCTGGAAGCCGCCGGCGGGCAGCACGCCGCCCGCGTCGCAGAGGCCTACGCGGCTGCCGGTGCAGTCATCGCCGGCCACGGTGGCGATCGCGACGATCTGCACGCCGCTCGTGCCGGACACTTCGTCATCGGGCGAGAGGATCAGCGCGTCCGCACCGGGATCGGTGACCGAGACCTGACACGCCTGCGTGTCGACCACGACCTCGAGCTCGGGCGTGCTCGTCACGTTGCCCGCTGCGTCGCGGCACTGCGCGCGCACCGTGTGACTGCCCTCCGCCAGCTCGACGCCTGCGAACCGCGCGAGCGCATCGCCGTCACTGCTCGTGCTCAGGTCGTCGGCGTCGTCGATCGTGAGCGTCACGACCTCGCCTTCGGCGCCAGCACCCGCTTGAACCTCGATGTCGAACGCACCCTCGGTGCGCTGCTCGCGGCCGAGAAAGAACGTGCTGCTGCCGTCGTCGTTTTCGAATTCGACCGGCGTGGGCGCCGCGAACGCACAGGCAGGCGCTTCGCAATCGACTGTGATCGACACGGGGAAGGGCTCGACGCACGTGCCGCCATCGGGGCTGCGCACGCGGACCGCGAGCGCGCTCACGCCCGCTTCGGGGATCACGATGTCCTCGAACACCGCGGACGAATCGGTCACCGTGGTCTCCGCGACCGACTCGCCATCCAGCAGCAGCTCGACGCGGCTGCCGTCGCTCGCGTCGCTTTCGATCTCGACCGTGGTGGTCGCGCTGCCGTCGGACGCATCGCAGCGCGAGCCGCCGAGCTGGACGTCGCCGCTCGCAGGCGCGACCGGCGAGATGAAGCTCACGTCGGCACAGCTCTGCGAGACCGTGACGTCGATCTCCGCGGACTCGATCGTCTCGTCGCCCGCGCTCGCGCGAACCCGCAGCGTGTGATCGCCGGGCGTGAGCGTGACGCCCTCGAATGTGGCGCGGCCCTCGCCGTCGAGCGCGAGCGCCGCGCGCTCGCTGCCATCGACGAGCAGCGCGACGGGCTGATCGAGATCGACCGCGTACGCACGCACCACGATGTTGGCTTGAAAGCCCTCCGTGTCGGGATCTTCGTCGTCGTTGCCGGTCAGCACCTCGCCATCCGCGGGCGAGCTGATCACCACCGCGCGCAGCGTGTACTGCTGCTCCGCGTCGCTCGTGACCGAGCCGACGCTGGTCACCATATGAATGGTGTGCGTACCCGGCGGCAGCGTGACGTCTTCGAGCGCCACCACGCCGGCTTCATCGAGCTCGGCGGTCGCGCCTTGCTGCTCACCATCGATGTACAGATCGACCGGTGTGCCCGCGCGCAGCCCGGTGCCTTCACCGAGCACCGTGTACTGAAAGCCGCCCGTGGTTGGCTTGCTGTCGTCGGCGTAGTCCAGCACCGCGTCCGGGCCGGGGTCGGTGATCGTTAGCGTGACCGCATTGCGCGAGTCCGAGCCGCATGCGCTCAGAGCGAGCACGCCGCTGACGCCAAGCGCGACGGCAAGCGCGACGTGAAGAGATCGACGAGCCGACACGATGAGTCCGAGTTTAGTTGGCATGGCTAAGGGCCCTCCAGGGCGGAGGTGCGCCCCCCGGCGCACCCGTTCGAGCATGAGCATCAAGCAGTGTTCGTGAGCGCTCCCTTGAGGGAGTCCGGGATCTCGTTCGCGGTCAGCGCGCGGCGACCGCTGCGACCAGGCCGGCGCAGCTGCACCAACCCGCTGCCTGCGCTGTGACTGACGACAGGCCCGCCTGCGCGGCGAGTCCACTTTAGCTTCTCGGCGAGCGCGACATCCTCTTCGGTGATCACATCCGCGATCGCTTGGAAGCGATTGCCGTCGATGTGCCGAAATGGACCGAGCTCGATCGACTCACCTGGGGTGCGCGGCGCGATCTCGGGCGCGCTTCCCATCGACACGCCGTAGACGGTACGCGCACTCCCGCACGCCGCTGCATACGGCGCGAGCGCATCGCCCGCGTCGACCAGCGCCATGGCGTGACAGCGCCCGCAGTACGCGCTCAAATCGCAATCGCGACAGCCGTGCACGTGCTTCCAGCGCAGCTCGCGCAGCGATTGCATCACCGCGTTCGTCTCACGCGCACGCGCTACGCCTTCGCTCGCGTGTCCGAGCGGCACTTCGAGCGAGCTGCACGCGCGTAGCTCACCGTTGGCTTCGACGTGCACCGTCGCGCCGGCGCCGCACAACGTGTCATCGAGCGATCGCTCCTCGAGCGGACGCACGTCACGCGTCATGTCGCGCGCAATCCCGCCGAGCGTCGGATCGCGCAGCAAGCGCGCATGCGTCTCTTCGCTGCGCGACAGCGAGATCGGAGCTCGATCGCCGCCTTCACGCGCGGTGAGCACACCCGGATCGAAGCCATGGGACGCGCCGAGCTCGCGCACGAAGTCCACGTACGCGTGCAGCTCGTCTTGGTTCACGCGCATCACAGGCGACTTCACGTGTACGCTCACGCCCAGCGCTTTCAAATGGCGAATTCCAGCCACTGTGCGCTCGAACGAGCCTGGCACTCCGGTGACGAAGTCGTGCGCTTGTGCGCGATGCGAATACAAGCTGATCTCGATCGACTGCAGCGCCAGCCGCTTCATCTCGAGCGCGAGCTCTCGCGTCATCGTCAGCCCGTTGGTGTACAGGCGCACCGCGAACGATCGCTTGCGCGCGTGCTCGAGCAACTCGATGAAGTCGTGACGCAACGTCGCTTCACCGCCTGAGATCGTGAGCAACAGGATGCCCATGTCGGCAAGCTCGTCCATGAGCGCCTTCACCTGCTCGGTGCTCATCTCGCCCTTCTGGCCTTGCACCTGGTAGCAGTGCACGCAGACCTCGTTGCAGCGATCGCTGATCTCGAGCATCGCGCGCAACGGACGACCCAAGCGTTCCTCGAGCTCGCTGAGCAGCGCCTCCGCGGGATCGCGTGGGAGCTCGCTCATCGCGCGCCTGTGTTCGAAGTCAGCTCGGCAGACAGCTCGGCAGGCAGCTCGAGCGCGCCGGCAAACGAGAGCTCACGCACGAAGCGCTGCACGTCGCGCAGCGCGGTCTCGGGCTCGACCTCGAACTCCTGCACGATCTGCGCGGCGATCGCGTGCACCGGCAGGCGCCCGTCGCACAGATCGAAGACGCGCGTGCCGACTTCGTTGAGCGTATGCAGGTGCCGTTGATCGAGCACCACGATCACCGCACGCCCATCGATGACGCGCGCCGCGATCCGATCGTTCTTGCGCGGCACGGCTTCCGGATCGACGCGCTCAATCGTGACCCCTGCGAGCTCCGCGAGCTCGGCGGGCGCTTGTCCGTCTTGCGGGCTCATGCGCGCAGCTCCGGCTTGCTCGCGAGCAGCGCGCGGACCAGCGGCGTGAGCGAACCGCCGAGCACCGTGTGGAGCGCGCCGACCCGCACACGCGAGCTGGAAGAAATCGCGGCCGCGGCGTGAAGACGCGCCTGTTCCCCTGGGATCGACACGTCTGCGCATTCAACGGACTCACGCAAGAGGAACAACGCTTTCGCTCCGCTCATGACCTCGCCGCTCGGCTCGAGCGCAGCGCTCGAAGCGGCGCCATCCGAAAGCTTGTGAGCCTGAAAAATTCGGAAGATCCCCGCGAGCGGCAACACCGCGTGCGCGCTCTGCGTCATGCGCGCCGGTGTGCCGCCCGGTAGACCGTATGCGAGCGCTTCCGCGGTGCCGTTCGCGGGCGCGACGACCGCGACGTGATCGTAAGCGAACATGGCAGCGCCCAGCGTGAGCGTCGCCGCGGTGCTCTTACCGGCGCAGCTCGGACCGACGTACAGCACCGCGCGGCCGTCGAGCTCGACTCCGGCGGCGTGCATCACCACTCCGCCTTCCGCTCCCACGATCGCTTCCGACACCATGTTCAAGAGCGAGGTAAGCGCGCTCGGCTCGCCGGCAATGCGCGCAGAGCATGCGTAGCGCTGCGGCGCGACGCGATTGAGCGAGCATTCCGCGCGGGGCGCGTGCAGCCGCAGCTCCCACCGACCGTTGGGATCGGCGTGCTGGAAGCGCTCGACGCGGATCTCACCGGAAGGGCTCGCGCCAGCGAACGAGCTCGGATCGACCGCGACCGAGCAGATCACGTCCGCGACGACCGGGTGCGCATCGGGATGCAAGCGATAGCGCTCGGCCTCCGGCTCCAAGCGCAGCGCTGTATCGCTCAGGATCTCGAACGCGACGGCACCCATCGCAAAGCGATCACGCGTGGTGCTCCCGGAGAGGGACCCGCGCATCCGCTGTCCAGTAGGTTCGAGCGTCAGCACCGAGCAGCACCCCTTCGCGAAGTCCAAGCACCGCGTTGATCTCCCGCGCGAGGACCCGCGCGGTCAAATCACTCCCGCGCGAGGACCCGCGCGGTCAAACACACTGGCGCGGTCCGTACTCTATTCGTGGCCCGGCTTAACGCCAGGATTCACAGCAACACTTCGACGGCGGCCTGGGCAACAATACTGCGGGTTTCCTCGTCGCGCTGTATGGCGATGTCGTACAGCTGGGTCAGGATCGCTGGGTGCTCGCGCATCACGTCGTGGAGCTCTTCGCGGGTCAGGGCGAGGCAAACGGTGCGATGCGTCGCCACGACGTTGGCGTTCGCGGGCCGCCGCAGCACGAGAGAGATCTCGCCGACTACGTCACCCGGACCGAGGTCGGCGAGCAAAACCTGATCGCCCTCGTCGTCGCGCTTGAACACCTGCACCTGGCCGCTCGCGATCAGATACAGCGTGCCTTTGTCGACATCCGCCGTGAGCAGGTTTTGGCCGCGCTCGAAGCTCACCGTGGTGAATCGCTCGAGCAACGTCGCCCGCTGCGCGACCGGCACCGCAGACAGCACGGAGCTGTGCCGCACTAGATTCGCGAGCATGCGGTCGTGGCAAAACCGGCCGAGCTCGCGCGCGATCACCGGATCGTGGTGCGCGAGCGCCTCGAGCGCTTGGCGCGGCATGCACAAGAGCTGCGTCGGCTCGACCGCGACGACCGAAGCCGCGCGCGGCGCATCGCTCACCAGCGCCATCTCGCCGAACAGTGCGCCAGGTCCGAGCACCGCGAGCAGCACCGCTTTGTTGCGTGGGTCTTCGCGCACCACGTTCAGCACGCCGCGCGCGAGCAAGAACGCTTCACGTCCCTCTTCGCCTTGGCTCACGGCGTGCTCGCCCGGCTCGAGCTCGCGCAGCGTCAGCACGTTCAGTAAGCGCAGCAGCTGGTCGGGGGAGAGCGCCGAGAACAGCGGCAGCTTCGGGACCGGCGCGTCGCTCGGGAGCGCGGACTTGTGCTCGCAGGCGCGCTTAGCAGCCTTCTCCGCAGCATCCAGCAAAGCCGCGCCGCTCGCGTTGGCGAAGAGCGGCGCGATGCCCGCGGCGGCAGGTAAGGGCGGCGGAGGCGAAGCCGCGTCCGAGAGCCGCGCTGATCCCGCGCCGAATGCATCGGCGATCCGGCGCATGGAATCGTCGGCGAAACCGCCGGCCTCGAGCGCGAGCTGTCCGCACAACCAGGCGCTGCTCAGCTCGCCGCGGCGCAAGCTCGCGTCGACGCCATGCGCGGCGAGCCGGCCCGCAGGCTCCGCGCGACCGGCATCAAGTAAGAGACGTGCGACCAGCCACAGCGCGCTGAGATCGTCCGGGCTCGCAACCAACGCCGAGGCTGCGCCTTTGAGCGCTTCCTCGGGCTTGTCGTCGAGCCGCAGCCCGTGCGCCAAGTCCACCGCCGACAGACCCTTCTGTGCTTGCGCTTGCGTCATGCATCACCCCGCTGGAGCTACTGGAAGTCAGTCTTTGCCGGTATTTCCAAGTGGATCCAATATGCGCCTATGTGTGCGGAATCCCGTTCGAATCTGGTGTTCGGAGCAGACTTATCAACGTTGCTTGATCCGGCAATTTCCAAGCGAGATCAATGGGTTCCGCGACTCTTTCCACAATCTGGCCCCGCGGCGTGTTGAAGCTGTGATCAAACCGCCAAGATCGCAAAATCACGAAGGAGTTGGGTCGGCCAACAAGAATTCAGCTAGCTCATCCGCTCTGCGCGCCGCGTCCTGGCGGCCCAAATCGATCAGGATACGTGCAAAGTCCCCGTCAAAGAGTAGGTAGCTCGCCAGGTCCGCGTCGCGGCCCTCGCCTACCTCGAGCAGCCTGAGCATCGTCTGGCCCATGATCCGGCTCATCTTGGGACGGTGGGTGCGCAAGTGCTCGCCTGCCAGCCAGCCGATGTCGATGCTCGGGTGCAGCACGAAAGTACCAATGAAGCGACGCGGCGGACGGCCATGCAACTTGGCCACCGCATTGAGCTTCGTGAGGTAATCGGGCCCGCACGCTTCGACCGAGTCCGACAGGATGTCGTTGATGGTTCTCATGCGCTCGATATCATGTTCGATATGGTCGAGCATGATCGCGTCGACCGCCTTGCCGAGCAGGAACGAAGCGCCCGGCGTGCGACCCAGAGGCAGCTCGGTGCGGCGCACCGGCGTGGTCACGCCGATCACGAACATGCGGTCGGCGCCCAAGTGAATCGCGGGTGAGGTCGGCGTGTTGAGCCGGATGCCTCCGTCGCAAAAGTAGTCGTTGCCGATACGCACCGGCGGGAACACCAGCGGCATCGCAGCGGACGCGAGCACGTGCTGCGGCAGGATGTGCGAGGGCTGAACGATCAAGCGGTTGCCGCTGACCGGCAGCGGCACGCCCGCGGCGCGGTCGACGTAGACCGTCGAGCGCCCGGTTCGCACGTTGGTCGTGCTTACGGTCAGCGCCTTCACGCGTTGCGCCTTGAGGTTTCGCACCAGCTGGCGCCACGGGATCTTGTGGCTGATCAGACGCGCGAGCGGCGTGGGATCGAAGATGCCCGCGCCGATGTCGCCGCCGAGCCACACTCGATACAAGCGCGTCGCTTGCTTGAGATTGAAGTGCAGCACATCGCTCAACGCTTGGCTGAGCCACACGTCGGTGAGCAGCATCATCCCGGTCGCAGGATCAT
>JAYUYY010000731.1:0-3903 GCA_043752225.1 Sandaracinaceae bacterium
CGTAGCCGTGCGGATCGGGCGTGAGCGCGCGCGCGATTAGCAAGCTTGCGAGCGCGGTAAGGCCCAGCGCAGCCCACGCGAGACGGCTGTTCGTGGGACGGGTCATTCGTCGATGACGTGCCCGTAGCATTTCGGGTGAGCTCATCGTGCTGCTCGTTCCCAGCAAACTGGTACATACTGGCGCGAGCTCTGGAGCAAGATGGCGCGCGGTCAATCACCGTTGGTCGGGTACAACACCAACGTTCGCCACAAGGGCAAGCTCTACCATATCCAAACGGAAGACTCGGGCGTCGCGCACCCGCACATCATCACGCACTTGTTCGCGGATGGTGGCCGGATCGTCGCGTCGAAGAAGACCGGCTACGCGCAGCACATCAGCACCGAGAGCCTGCACGAGATCGTCAAGAAGCTCATGCAGGAGCAGCACAAGGCGATGTTCATCGCGCTGCGCGACTGCGTGTACGACGAAGCCGAGCCGGGACAACCGCCAGCCGGTGCGCCGAGCGATCCGGTCGTAGTCGCGCGCCAGACCGAGCCGCCCGAGCTCGATCTCGATGCGCTCGAGCGCGCGGCTGAAGCGCATCTCGCCGGATCGGCGGCGGCGAAGGTCAAGCTCGCCAGCCAGCGACGCGCAGGCGGGCGCTACCAGCAATCGGTCGCAGTTGCGGACAAGCCGACCTCGATCGCTCCCAAGGCCGAGGTCAAGCCCGATCCGCAGGCATCGATTTTCAACGGCCAAGTGCTGCGCGGAAAATCGCTCGACGAAGTGATCCTGAGCTACCTCGCGGACGACGCTGGCGAAGAGCGTTAGCTAGTTATCGGGGAACGTTCGCCGTTCCCCGCCCCACCGGCGAAGGCCAATCACGCCAGAGCGGGCCCCACCCCTTCACGAGGTTCGCTGCGCTCACAGGTCGGCGCGCGTTTGACACGGCGTAGACCCGCGGCTAGCTTGCCGCGGCCTTTTGACGCGAGGAATGCTGTGGATCTGAAGCAAGAGCTGGTGAATCAAGCGCTCAAGCTGATGCAGGATCCGCGCGTGATGCGCGCGATGCAAAACCCGAAGGTGATGCAGGGCCTGATGGGCGCGCTTCAGCTGCGTGCCCAGATTCAGAAGAACCTGGAATCGCAGCTCGAGAAGGTCGCCAAGGGCTTGAGCCTCGCTACCGAAGCCGAGGTTCGTGAGCTGCGCCGCACCGTGCGCAGGCTCGAGCGCGAGATCGACGCTCAGCGCAATAGCAGCCAAGCCTGAGGCGCCATGCGAGCGCGACCGCGCTTTCGCTTCCGACAACACGCGCTCATTGGGCTGCTCGTGCTCGGATGGGCCAGCGCCGCGACGGCTCAGGCGACGCGTGCCGCGAACGATGCTCAAGCGAGCAGCGCGCCAGCGAGCAGCGCGAACGCCGGCGAGCGAGCGCGCGAAGCGTTCGAGCGCGCGCGCCAAGCGTATGCGCGTGGCGATCTCGGCGCCGCGCGCGACGGGCTCACGAAGGCGCGCGAGCTGTCGCCGAACCCGGAGCTCGCGTACGACCTGGCGCGCGTGCTCGAGCGGATGGGCGATGCGGACGCGGCGGCCGCGCTCTACGCCGAGTACCTCGCGCTCGGCTTGCCGAGCGAGCGCGAGCGCAAAGAGATCGCGCAAGCGCTCGCCAAGCTGGCGCGGCAGCAAGCGCGCAATCAGGAAGCGCTCGAGGCTCCAGCGCCGGACGCGGGCCTGCTCGGGGATGAAGCGCGCGCGATGTTCGAGCGCGGTGTGATGGCGTTTCGCGCGAAGCGGTATGAAGCCGCGCTCGCCGCCTTCCTCGCCGCCAAGAGCAGCGTCGCGTTGCCGGAGCTTGACTACAACCTCGCGCTCACCTGCGAACGGCTCGGCCGCACGCGCGACGCGCTCGACCACTACCGGGCGTACCTCGCGAACGCGGGCAGCGCGCTGTCCACCGCCGATGCCGAACGGATTCGCCAACGCATTCGCGCAATCGAAGCCGCGATCGCCGCCGCGCGTTCCTCGAGCGGCGACAGCGTCATAGGTCCACTGCCTCCACCTCAAGGCGCGAAGCGTCGTCTCCCAAAAAGCGCCCAGCGACTTCGCTGAAGCGTTTCGGCAAGTCGGTCACGAGCAAGCGCAGCAGACGGCTCTGCTCGGCGGAGCGCGTCAGGTTGGACGTGAGCGGCGCGCTCAAGCCGCGATCGTGCAGCAGCGACGCGAGCTCTTCGGCGGTGGCCTCGGCGCTGTCGACGACCGGCACGACGTGACCGGCGAGCGCTTCGAGCTCCGCGGCGATGACGTTCTTCAGCAGCGGATAGTGCGTGCAACCGAGCACGAGTGTGTCGATGCGCGCGCTGATCAACGGCTCGAGGTAGCGCCGCACGATCAGCCTTGGGACCTCGCCTTCGGTCCAGCCTTCCTCGGCCAGCGGAACCAGCATCGGTGCGGCGGCCGCGAAGGTCTCGGCGCGGCTGTCGACGCGCGAAACGGCGCGCGGGTATGCGCCGGAGTCGACGGTGCCCGCGGTCGCGATGACGCCCACGCGCCCGCCGCGACTGTGCTGCACGCCGGCGCGCGCGCCCGGCTCGATCACGCCCAAGACGGGGATATCCAGCTCGATCGCCAGCATGTCGAGCGCGACCGCGCTCACCGTGTTGCATGCGACGACCAACAGCTTGATGTCGTGTTCGCGCAGCTTGCGCGCACAACCGCGCGCGTACGCGAGCACCGTCTTGGGGCTGCGCGCGCCGTACGGCACGCGGGCGGTGTCGCCGAGATAGACCAAGCGCTCGTTCGGCAGTCGGGCGCGAATCGCGCGCGCAACGGTCAGCCCACCAAGACCGGAATCGAATACGCCGATCGGCGCGTTCGGGTCCAAGCCGCGCAAGGCTTCGTCTGATTTCGAATCGACCATGAGCGGCCGGATGTAGCACGCACCGGGTTTTTCGGGAGGCCAGGCGTTTCGGCGCTTGGGGCGCTCGGTGTCTCGCATGGTCTGGCGTGGTCTCTCGTTGTCTAGGACGAGCGGCTCAGCGTACGATCTTCGCGAGGATTGCGACTGCGCCGCGCGACCGCCATTTCGCCACCGCTTCGAGTCTTGGCCCTGTGCGGCCGAGCGGAGACGCGTAAAGCGTTGCTCGCGGCGATCGCCGATGCCGGCTTCGTGCTCGAGCCGCGCGACCGCGGCGAGCTGCCGCCCGAAGCGATCACGCGCATGTCGGACTTCGACGCCGCGCTCGTCGAGCTGGGCGGTAGCGATGACGAGAGCGTCATCGGCACGCTGCACGTCGGCTCGAACGGGCCGATCATCGCGCTCGCGGATTCCGTGGAGGACGGGCATCGCGCGATCGTCGCTGGCGCCGACGACTACGTGCTGATCAGCCAGCTGCAAGGCGAACTGCCAGCGCAGAACGAGATCATCGCGCGGATCGCCGCGCGCGCGCAGCTCAGCCGCGAACGCCACGGCCGCGAGCGGCCGCCCGGCCATGTCTTGCTCGAGCTGACGCGCGCGCTGGTCTCGACGCTCGACTTCCAAGAGATCCTGTACACGCTGGTGAGCCGGATCGCGCAATCGATCGAGGTCGATCGCGTGTCGATCGTGCTCGCGCCCGACGAAGGCGAAATCGGCTACGTGGTCGCGGCGAGCGACGATCAGAAGCTGCGCAACCTGCGGATCGATCTCGCGAAGTATCCGGAGATCCTGCACGTGCTGCGCACGCGCGTGCCGCTGACGATCGAGGACGTCGACAACCATCCGTTGCTCGACGAGCTGCGGCGCTCGGTCGCGTACAGCGGCCTGACCGCGTTGTCCCTGGTGCCGATCGTCAGCGAAGGCGCGGCGATGGGCGTCATCTTCATCCGCGCGCGCACCCAGCGCGGCGCGCTCAACCCCGCGCAGCTGCAGTTTTGCGAGACGCTCT
>JAYUYY010000732.1:0-3903 GCA_043752225.1 Sandaracinaceae bacterium
CGCCTCGCGATCGGGCTTGCTGCTCGTCCCGCTGCAGCGCCAATGGATCGTCGTGCTCGACGCGCACGACGGCGAGCCGCTGGCACGGCTACGCGCGCAGAGCGATGCGATCGATTGGGTGCATGCGACCGAGGGCGCTGTGTTGTTCGGCGGCCGGCGCATGCATCGACTGACCGCCACGCGTACCGCCGGCGAGCCGCAGCCCGCGGCAGTGCTCACGCTGCCGAGCGCGCTGCGCGAGCTGCCGGGCAGGCCCGAAGCGCCGCGCAGCGCGTACGCGACACCGGGCACCGCAGCCAGCTTGCGCCGCGTCGCGTTGCACATCGCCCCGACGCCGAGCGTGAACGATCCGCAAGGCATCGCGCTGCTCGCGGATCGCGCGTACTTCACGTTTTACGGGCACGTGCTCGGCTTCGATGGTCGCGGCCAGCTCGTGCTCGCGCGACGCCTCGACGCCGACGTGCTCGATGCGCGCGTGGTCGATCGCGGCCTGCTCGTCGTGACCGCGAGCGGCGAGGTGCAGCTCTTGTCGCACGCGACGGGCGCGACGCTCGCAGCGGCCGCGCTCGGCAGCGCGATCGCGAGCGCGCAGCTGCCGGCTTGGACGCGCTTGCCCGCTGCGCTGTGGGCCGCGCCAGCGAGCACAGTCGAGCCAAGCGATCCGCAAAAGGCGCTTACGCACGGCCTCTTGGCGATCGCGCGCGATGTCGACACGCGGCTCGTGCCATCGCGTGTGCTCGCAACACGCGCGCTCGCGCGCCTGCCCGAGCCGGAGCTGACCCGTGATTTGCTCGAGCTCTACGAGCGCCCGAGCACACCGCCCGAGCTGCAGCGCGCGCTCGCCGATGGCATCTCGATCCGCAGACAGGGTCTCGCCCACTTGGTCGATGCGCTGCATCGTCGCTATGGCTTCTTGGAGCAGACGCGCCCGGCGCCGCTGACCGTGATCGCGCCGGTGTTGGCGGCCGCGGGCGAGAAGAGCGCCCTGCCCTTGCTGCTCGAGCGCTTGCGCGATCACGAGACGCCCGTCACCGCGTTGCCGAGCCTCGCGCGCGCGATCGGCGCGCTCGGCGACGACGATGCTGCGACGCAGCTAATCGCGTGGCTGCGCCTGTATCGCAACGACAGCAGCCTGCGCGAGGCACCGGACGCGCTGCGCGAAGTTGCCCGCGCCGTGATCGCGCTGCGCCACGAGGATGGGCGGCAGGCCTTGCGAGCCATGCTCGCAGACGGCGGGGCGGGCAGCTCGGCGACGAACGCGATCACGCCATTGCTCGCACCGCCGACGAAGAGCGTCGCGCAGTCGACGCCCGCAGCGAGCGCACAGCCGCAACGAGCCGTGGCGCTGCCGCGGACGCTTTCACAACCCGAGGTGAACGCCGCCTTTGCAAAGCTATCGAGCGCGCTGCGGCCGTGCCTCGATCGCGAGCTGCAACGCAATCCCAAGCTCGAGCAGGTCCGCATCGCGTTCGTGGCCGAAGGCGATGGCAGCGCGCATGCGTTTCATGTCGCGCCCGAGTCGAGCGAGCTGGTCGATTGCCTGTACCCCACGATCGCGAGCTTGCGCTTGCCGAAGTTCGCGAGGGACCGCGCGGTCGCGCAGGTGGTGATCGATGCGCAGCCTGAGCGCGAGACCGCGCCCAAGATTGAGAGCGAAGAGAGAGCACGAGCGCCGTGGTGGGCTTGGCGCATCCGCGCGCCGCACCCCAACGCGCAAACACACGAGCCGCGCGCACCGTGGTGGTTGAGCCGGCAGGCGTTCGGCTCGCGCATCGAATCGGGTCCACCGGCGATCGCTCCGGCTGCGCCTGCCGCATCGGCACCCGCAAAGCCTGCTGCGCCCGCAACGCCTGCGCCAGCAACATCACCCGCACCGGCAACGCTTGCGCCAGCACCCGCAACGCCTGCGCCAGTCACAACGCCCGCGCCATCGACTCCCGAGCCAGAGACCGAGCGCTGGTGGCTGCCCGAGTCGTCAGGCGCTAGCGAAAGTCCCTGACGCGCTCGCGCACTTTGCGCTCGGCATCGATCAGCGCGCCCATCACTTCGTTCGACGCGCGGCGCAGATCGTCGGGCACGTCGGGTCCGAGCGCATCGGGATGCAGCTTGCCCGCGAACTGGCGCAGCGCTTTGCGCGCATCCGAAGGCCCGGCGCCGAACGGCAAGTCGAGCAGGCGATATGGACTATCGCCTTGGCGGATCTGGCGACGCTTGCGCACGAGCAATCCGTAGCTGGTCGGTCGCGCGCTCGAGCCGAACGCCACGCGACCGGGGCTGTCGCTCGCCGCTACGCCGCCGAGCGCAGCGAGCAAGAACAACAGCGCTTGCGCGCGCGGATGCGCCGCGCACATCCGATCGATCTCGATCCGCTCGCACGCGCGCGAAAGCAGACCGGCGAGCGCTTCTTCCTCCGGCCAAAGCACCGCTTGCGAAAGGATGAGCCGGCCGCGGCTCGTGCACGAGAGCTCACCCTCGAGCGCGCGTTGCGCAGCCGGCGCAGCGGTCCAGCTCATAGCGGCGCTCGCGCGCGCGCGCATGCAGCCGAGCACGACATCGGCGATCCGCACGGGAGCCGAGAGCGGCACGCAGCCACCGTCTTCATCGAGCGCGATCTCGTGCGTGATCTCGCGACACGAGAACAGCGCGAGCATGCGACCGCGCAGCTGCGCGCGCAGCGCGTGCTCGACCGCACCGCGCGTCGCGAGCTGCTCTTCGGCGAGCCACTCACCGACCGGCCGTGCGTCCGCGTTGCGCTTGGGCAGCGCCTCGAAGTGCGCCTTGGCGTTCAAGTCGCCGGTGCGCAAGAGCGCGTCGCCGAGGCTCTCGTCGTGACCCGCGATCGCAGTGACTGCCAGCACCGCGCCCGACGCGATCCGCAGCCGCGCGACGCCGCGCTCCGTGCGCACGCGCACCACGCCCGCGCGCTCCTGCTCCGCGAGCGTTAGGAGTGCGCGCGCGAACGCCAACGCATCAACGGATCCAACCATCTCCCCGAGCTACAGGTCCCGGCGCGCATCGCCAACTTTCTGACGTAGGAGCGAAGCGGGCCGCGTCAATGCGAGGGACGCTCAAGCCTGAGCGGAGGTGCTGTAGCGGGGATCGCGCGGGACGAGCGACAGCGCGCAGCGGATCTCGGTGTAGCGAGTCGAGATCGAAGCCGTGGAGACGCGGTAGCGACGCGCGAGCGCGGCCTGCGTCATGCCGGGTGAGCCGTCGATCTGCGCGAGCGCGTATTCGATCGCCGCGGCGAACGCGTCGACGCGACCGGCGCGCGCGCCTTGCATGCGCGAGCAGTAGTCGGCCCAGAGCGCTTGCGCGCGCCGTACTTGATCACCACGAAAGCCAGCTTCGGGCATGCGCGCCGCGAGCAAGCGGGAGACGGGCTCGGCGACTGCGACCTCGCGCGGACCTTGCGGTGCCGACGCGCTCGCATCGCTGCGATCGCCGGGCGCGGTGCTCTGCGCGGCCGCAGTGCGGTTTGTTGCGCCCGAGCCCGCACCCGAACCGCCGTCGGCACCCGCACCGGGCGGCGTGACGCGCGGGCGCTGCGTAGCGCCGGCGGGCGCGCGACCCGGTGCGCCCTGTTCGATCCATGCGATCAGCACGCGGTGCTCGCGGTTGTTCGGTGCGTTCTCGATCGCCTCGGCCGCGAGCTTGTGCGCTTCGTCGAGCCGGCCCAAGCGCGCGAAGCAATGCGCGAGCGATGCGCCGATCTCGTCTTCTTGCGGCTGCAGATCGTAAGCGAGCTGCAGGTGTTTGAGCGCGAGCTGTGCGTCACCCAAGCCGACGTCGATCAAGTGACCTAGGTTGTGGTGGTACCAGGGAGTGCGCGGCGCGAGCTGCACCGCGCGGCGGTAGCTCGAGATCGCAGAACGAAAGTTACCGAGCAGCGCTTGGCACCCG
>JAYUYY010000733.1:0-3899 GCA_043752225.1 Sandaracinaceae bacterium
CGACGTGCTGATCAACAACGCCGGCGTCGGTGTCGCCGGCAGCTTCGTCGGCACCGAGCTCAACGTGTGGGACTGGGCGCTCTCGGTCAACGTCAAAGGCGTCGTGCACGGCTGTCACTTCTTCCTACCGAACATGATCGCGCGCGGCACTGGTGGCCACATCGTCAACGTCGCCTCCGCCGCCGGCTTGATGGCCACCGCCGGCATGTCCGTGTACTCCGCGACCAAGTTCGCGGTCGTCGGACTGTCGGAGTCGCTGCGCGCCGAGCTTCGTCCGCACAAGATCGGCGTCACCACCATCTGCCCCGGCGTGATCGACACCGCCATCGTTCGCAACACCGTTCGCACCGGCAACCTCGTGCAAGACGAGACCTTCAACGCGCGCGCGGCTGCGCTCTACCACAAGCGCAACTACGGGCCGGACCGCGTGGGCAAAGCGATTCTCGAGGCGGTGCGTAAGCGGAAGAGCGTGGTGCCGGTCGCACCGGAAGCGTGGGCTATGTACTACGGGAAGAGGTTCGTGCCGGGGTTGATGGCGGCGATGCCGGACCTGACGGCGATGACCAAGCGCGGGTCGCGCGGTTGAGCGGGTCGCGCCTCCGTGAGCGTCTGGCAGGCACGGCGCCCATTGCAGCAGCGCGCAGGTGCTCACGATCGAAACGCGCATCGAAGGCGGCGACTTGAGCAGCGCCCTTACTTTCCGCGTGACGTACTCGCGCAACTGATCGTTGAGCGCGTCTCCCGTTTGCAGCGAGGCGCTCTAGCTCACGACCACGCGTAAGACGGTACGGTCCAAAAGCCGCGCCAATGCTCCAAAAATTCCGGAATCACCGCCCCCACCCCGACGACCGCGCACAGCGCGAGCATCACGACAGCCCAATCGACGATACTCATAGAAACCCCCTTTGCTAGCGAGACCCATGCCTATGCCCGGGAGCGTGGGCCGCAAGAAGCCGTTCCTCGAATCGCGCGCTTTTTCGCTGGACCGCCGCCGCGCTGCGGCGGAGCTTCTGCCCCCCAAACCGAGTATGCTCGCCCCACCGACATGCCGCGCGAAGGTCACTGCGTTCTCGTAGTTGAAGATGAAGAGGACATCCGGGAAGCGGTGCTCCTCATCCTCGAATCAGAGGGCTATACGGTCAGCGGAGCCGAACACGGGGCGGCAGCGCTGGCCCAGCTTCGAGCCGGGCTCAAGCCGTGCGTGATCCTGCTGGACCTGGCCATGCCGGTCATGGACGGATGGACGTTCTGCGAGGAGACCGACAAGGATCCCGCCCTCGCCGCGCTGCCGATCGTGGTGGTTTCAGCCGTCACGCAGGACGCCCGCGATGGCTGCGTGCGCGCAGTGGAGCGTCTCGCGAAACCGGTCGACGTGGCCAAGCTGCTGGTCACAGTCGGACGCCACTGCTGACGCGTCATGTCGGACGGTGCGCGCAAACCAAGGCCCGCCGCGAGCGTCCTGCTCGTCGATGATCAGCTCGCGAATCTAGTCACGCTCGAAGCCGTGCTCGAGCCTCTCGGGCATCGGATCGTGCGTGCGCTCTCCGGCGAGCAAGCGCTTGAGCGCCTACGCGAAGAGGAATTCGCGGTCGTGTTGTTGGACGCGGTGATGCCGCGCGTCGACGGCCTCGAGACCGCAGATCGGATGCGCGCCGAGGAGCATGGCCGCGATGTCCCGATCATCTTCCTGACCGCGGGCGATACACCTGAGCTCGACGGTTATGCGCGCGGAGGTGTCGACATCCTGCGCAAGCCACTCGAAGTCGCCGTGGTGCGTGCGAAGGTCGGCGTGTTCGTCGAGCTGTACTGCGCTCGCGAAGAGATTCGCCAACAGGCCGCTCGAATCGCAGTGCAAGAGCGCGTCGCCGAGGCGCGCAGCGACGCGCTGATCAACGCTTCGCTCGATGCGATCATCGGCATGGATGCCCGAGGCCGAGTGACTGAGTTCAATTCCGCCGCCGAGACGATTTTCGGACGCAAGCGGATCGACGTGCTCGCACAGCCCATGGCCGAGCTGCTGATTCCTCCACAGCTTCGCCAGGCGCACGTAGAGGGCCTGGCGCGGTATCTCGCGACCGGCGAGAGCCGCGTGCTCGACAGGCGCATCGAGCTCTCAGCGCTGCGCGCGGACGGGACCGAATTCCCGATCGAGCTCGCGATCGGTCGCATTGCGGCCGAAGGCGCGCCGGCGTTCATCGCCTACGTGCGTGACCTCACGGAGCAAAAGCGTATCGAAGGAGCGCGCGCGTTCCTCGCGCGAGCGAGCGAAGCGTTCGCATCGTCGATCGACTACGAAGTCACGCTGCAGACTTTGGTCCGACTCGCGGTGCCGGCGATCGCCGATTGGTGCGCGGTCGAGGTCATCGGTGACGATCCGCGCACGTCTGAGCGGGTCGCCATCGCGCACGTGGATCCCGCGAAGATCGAGCTGGCTCGCGAGCTTCGACAGCGTTATCCGATCAATCCAGACGCGCCTTACGGCCTGCCGAACGTGTTGCGCACGGGCCGCTCCGAGCTCCACGAGGAGGTGCCCGACAAGCTGCTGGAGCACGTTGTGCGAGATCCCGAGCACCTGCGCCTCGTGCGCGAGATCGGGCTGCGCTCCGGAATGATCGTACCGATCGCCACACGCGGCCGCATCGTCGGTGCGATCAGCTTCGCCATCGCGGAGTCGGGACGCCGCTACGGTCCTTCGGACCTGGCCACTGCAGAAGATCTCGCTCGGCGCGCGGGTGCCGCGATGGACAACGCGCGGCTCTACCAAGCGGCCCAAGCGGCGCAGGCTCGCAATCGCTTCCTAGCCGACGCGAGCTCCGCGCTCTCCTCATCACTGGATTACGGCACGACGCTCGAGCGCGTCGCACGCCTTGCAGTACCTGCAGTCGCGGATTCTGCTGCGGTCTATTGGCTCGAAGCGGACGGCACGCTGCGCCTTGCCGCCCTTGCATCTGCGGACCCGATTCACGAGGCGCGATCACGCGAGCTCAACGCGCTGCTACCGCTGCGCATCGAGCAACAAGATCGGCTCTTGCCGCGCGTGATGCAGACCGCGCGCTCCGAGCTGCTCGCCGTCGTACCGCCTGTGGTGCAGAACGTGTGGAGCCCGAGCTCACGAGCAGCCGAGTTGGTGCAACAGCTCGCGGTCGGCTCGTACATGGCTGTGCCGCTCGTCTCGCGTGGGCGCGTCGTGGGAGCGCTCGCCCTCACGACGTCTGCGCACGGTCGGCGCCTAGGGGCTGAAGACCTCGCGCTAGCGGAGGAGCTCGCAGGGCGCGCTGGCCTTGCTGTAGAGAACGCGCAGCTCTACCGAGAAGCGCAAGACGCCAACCGCGTCAAAGACGAGTTCCTCGCGACCATCTCACACGAGCTGCGCACACCGCTCACCGCGATCCTCGGCTGGATGCATTTGCTCCGCACCGGCAGTCCAGCGCTTGCCGCGCGCGCGATCGAGACGATCGAACGCAACGCGCACACGCAGGCGCGCATCGTCGACGACGTGCTCGACGTCAGCCGGATCATCAGCGGCAAGCTCGGCTTGAAGCTCGAGCGGATCGACCTTGCCGACGCCGTCCGTGCAGCCATCGAGACGGTGCGACCCGCTGCCGAGGCCAAGGCGATCGATCTGATCGTCACCATCGATCCTGCAGCGGGCGAGACCATCGGCGATCCCGCTCGACTCCAGCAAGTCGCGTGGAACCTGCTCGCCAACGCGATCAAGTTCACTCCCAGGCACGGTCGAGTTGAAACCCGGCTCGAGCGCGGCGACTCGAGCAGCGTGCTGCGCGTCAGTGACAGCGGCGAAGGCATTCGCCCAGAATTCCTACCGCACGTCTTCGAGCGCTTCCGCCAAGCCGACAGCACGACTACGCGTGCGCACGGCGGTCTCGGCCTCGGCCTTG
>JAYUYY010000734.1:0-9708 GCA_043752225.1 Sandaracinaceae bacterium
ATTGCGTCGCGGGGCTCGAAGCGGGCACGCACGGCTTGGCGTTTGCCTCCGGCTGCGCGGCGACGACGGCGATCATGCAGCTGCTTCGGCCGGGCGACCACGTGATCGCGTGCGATGATGTTTACGGCGGCACCTTTCGCATTCTCGACAAGCTGTTCGTGCCGATGGGCATCCGCGTCAGCTGGATCGACCTGACGCAGAAGGCCGCGCTGGAAGCTGCGATCGAGCCCGCGACGCGCCTCATCTGGGTCGAGTCGCCGACCAACCCGCTGCTCAAGATCATCGACCTCGCGGCGGTGATCGAGGTCGCGCGCAGGCGCCGGATCACGTGCGCGGTCGACAACACGTTCGCGACGCCGATCCTGCAGCGCCCGCTGGAGCTTGGCGCCGACTTGGTCGTGCACTCGGCGACCAAGTACTTGAACGGTCACAGCGACGTGGTCGGTGGCGTGATCGCGACCCGTGACGATGAGCTCGCCGCGCGCTTGCGCTTCGTGCAAAACGCGGCTGGCGCGGTGCCTTCGCCGTTCGATTGCTTCTTGGTGCTGCGCGGGATCAAGACGCTGCCCTTGCGGATGCGCCGCAGCTCCGAGTCCGCGCTCGAGCTGGCGCGTGTGCTCGAGCAGCATCCGGCGGTGACGCGCGTGCTGTATCCCGGCCTGCCTTCGCATCCGCAGCACGCGCTCGCGCAGGCGCAGATGGCGCTGCCCGGCGGGATGATCTCGATCGTCCTGCGCGGCGGCTATCCGGCCGCGGTCTCGATGCTCAAGCGTACGCAGCTCTTCACGTGTGCCGAGAGCCTCGGCGGTGTCGAGTCGCTGATCGAGCATCCGGCGAGCATGACCCATGCGTCGGTGCCCGAGTCGATGCGCGCGCAGCTCGGCATCGAGGACGGCCTCGTGCGGCTGTCGGTCGGGCTCGAAGCGGCCTCCGACTTGCTCACCGATCTCGAGCAGGCGCTTGGCGCTTAAGCCACTGCGGGTTAGCCTCGGCGCCTTCCCACGGAGCTCGTCCATGCCTCGTTTCGCGTGCTTGTTTGCGGTTGTTGCGCTGCTCGGTTGTACGAACGAGGACCCCGCCGCGCTGTTCGTCGATATCTCATACCAGCTGCGCTGCATCGACTGCGATCCGCGCTCGCCCGATGGCCCGATGCGCGATCTCCTGCTCGTCGATGGCGAGATGGACACGACGCTAACCTGCGCGGCGAGCGCGAGCGGCAGCACGCACGAGGTCGATTTTTCGGCTCAGAACAGCCAGTACAGCCTCGAGCTGCACCAAGTGCGCTTGGGCGCGAACCCGGGCGACCAATGCCAGATCGAGGTCAAAGAGGGCTCGGGCAACACGTATCGCGGCGGCTGCAAAGCAGTCGGGTCGGACGACGACGCGCCGTGTGAGGTCGAGCTCACCAACGAGGGCGGCGCGATCACGGGCTCGATCTTGTGCCGGCGCATCCAGCACACGCTGACGCCGACCTATACGCGCTACTTGCTGAGCCCCGGCAGCCAAGACGAGGCCGCCGAGATCACGATCCAAGGTTGCGCTGGTTTGTAGCGCGCTACGAACGAGGGCGGCACGCGCGGATGAGCGCGGGCGCGATCTCGACGAGGCTCAGCACGGAGTCGACGGCCTTCAGCTCCACCGCGTGCACGCCGATCCGGCGATAGCAGTCCTCGGCGACCGGTAGCGCGCGCGTGACCTTCATGCCGGGCCTCCGGCGCGACTGCGCTCTGCGCGTCGGCGGAGCGTGCGCGCAAGGTCGAGGCGACCGGCGCGCTCGTGCAGAAACGCCAGATGCACGAGCGACTCGTGGTGGCGCGGCTCGAGGTAGAGCGCCCGATCGAAGCTGGCTTGCGCGGCCGCGAGGTCATCGAGCGCTTGGCAGATGATGCCGAGCAAGCAGTAGCCCGCGGCGCTCGCCTGCGCGTTCAACAGCAGCTCGCAGCGCGCGCGTGCGCTCTTCAAGTCACCGCAGTTGGCGAGCTCGCGCAGCTCTTCGAGCGAGCTCGCGTCGCGCGACGCGGCTTCTTTCATCGCCGCCTTGGCGACGTGCACGCGCGCCGCGACTGCCTTTGCGGTCTCGGCCGCGCGCGGCGCAGCGCGCTTGCGGAGCTCCTCGGTGCGCGGCGGAAACGCATTGAAGCGCTGCGCCGGCGCTTCCGGCTTGCTCGCGATTTCGAACGCAAAGCACGACGCATCGCCCACGCGCTGCATCCCGTGCTCGATCGCGAGCGCGGCCTCTGCGTGCCCTACGAACAACAGGCTGCCCGGCGCCATCCATTTGCGTAGGTTCTGAAACGAAGCCGCGCGCGCCTGCCGGTCGAGGTAGATCAAGAGGTTGCGGCAGAACACGGCATGGAAGCTCGCGCTGCTGCATAAGAACGCGTCGAGGATGTTGCCTTGAGCAAAGCGAACACGCCCGCGCACGCTGGCTAGGACGCGGTGCTTGCCTTCGCTGGGCTCGAAGTGCCGTGAAGGCACCGAGGCGGTGCCGCGAAACGAGTTGTCTCCGTACACGCCGCGCTGCGCACCTTGCAGCGCGCGCCGGCTGACATCGAAGGCGTGCACGTCGATCGCCTCGAGCGCGATCGACGCGTCGAGCAAGGTCATCACCACCGAATACGCTTCTTCGCCGGTCGCGCACGGCATGCTGAGCACACGAAACGGCTCACCTGCGCTCAGCGTCAGGCTGCGCGCGCGCTCGCACATCAGCGCGTAAGCGGCTGGCTCGCGAAAGAACCAGGTCTCGGACACCACGATCTCTTCGACCAACGCATCGAGCTCGGCGGATTGAGTGGAGAGCTGCTCGTAATAGTGCGCGACGCTCGACGAGCGGCTCGCCGACATCCGGGCGCGGATCGCCTCGCGGCCCGCGCTCTCACCGATGCTCGCGAGATCGAGCCCGATCCGAACGCGTAGCAGCTCGACGATCGCCGCGAAGGACATCTAGCGGGCATCTCCGTAGCGGCCGTCGCCGAGAGCCACGGCTAGATCTCGCCGGACTTGGCTTTCGTCATCCAGCGGCCGACCTCGCGCTCGATCACCGCAAACGCCTTGCCCTTGAACGGACGCAGCACGAACGGCACGTCGAGGTTCAAGCGAATCCGATCGCTCTCGACCTTCAAGTCACCGGTCAGGCGCAAGCCTTTGATCGTGAACGCGGCGCTGGCCTCGGACTCGTTCTTCCAAGTCACCTCGGGGCTGTACGCGGCGAAGCGCTGCGCGTAGCTGTCGAGCGCGCTGCGTGCGGCGCGCTGGGCCTGGGCGATCTCAAGGTCGTGGCGGATCTCGTGTTCCATAGATTGTCGACTCAAGTCTTTACAGCGTGATCCTTGCCGTCGAAGCGCAAGCTCGCGGGCTTGTCCTCGACGATCGTGTTGATCTGCACCGGCCGGCGCCAAACGCGATGCAGCGCGGTGAGCACGGCCTGTGCGTAATCTTGGCGCAAGTCGACGCCCTGATGATCGTGCACGAGCAGCAGCTCGCCGCGGTTCTCGTGGTTCTTGTTCTCGACGTGGATGATCGGGTTGCCGGCGTTGGTGAGCTGGGACAGCAGCTTCTGCTTCACGGTCTCGAACGTGCGCGACTCGACTTCCCAGCGATCGCTCTTCTGGTTGAAGCCAAACGTCAGCAGCTTCTGATCGAGCACGAAGTCGGGCGTCAGGAACTCGTCGATGAACGTCACGTCGTTGTAGAGCGCGCGCACCTCGAAGATCTTTTTGCGGCCAAGACCGACTTGGCGATCCCAGGAGTGCCGCACCGCGAGGTCGTCGCACTCGTCCCAGTCCTTACCGAACTGACCTTTGTTCCAGCGATCTTCGATGTGCCGGTACAGCTCGACGCCGAGCTTGTACGGGTTGAGCTGGCGCTGTGAGGTCGCGAGCACGCCCGCGCAGCGATCGGCGTAGTCCACGATCTCAGAGCCATCCGCTGCGCGCTCGGTGAGGATCTTGGAGTGCCAGTACGTGGCCCAACCCTCGTTCATGATCTTGGTCTGCATCTGCGGCGCGAAGTAATAGGCCTCGCGGCGAATGACCGCGAGCACGTCGCGCTCCCACGGCTCGAGCGGCGCGAACTCGAGTAAGAAGCCCATCACGTCGCGATCGGGCTCTTCGGGGATCTTCTTCGCCTTCGCCTTGTCGTCGTCCATTTTCTTGCGCTGGCTCGCAAGGAACGACTCCGGGTTGATGTAGTCCTCCATGTACTCGCGCGAGACCTTGAGCCGGCCGACCTCTTCCGGAACCTCGTCCACGGGCGTGTACAGCGAGCTCGGCTCGTCGACCGTCTTGCGCAGCGCTTGGTGCGGATCGATTAAGTTCTCGAGGCTCAAGCACGCGTCGATGAACTCTTCGACTTGCTCGATACCTACGCGGCCGAGCCAGCGCCGAACCACCGCGCCGTGGTTCGCCATCGCGTCGATCCACTTGCGGATCGACTCGCCGGTTTGCGAATCCTTGCCCTGATCCGTCGTGCGGAACGCGAAGTTGTTCTTGAAAAAGTCCACGTGGCCGTAGACGTGGGCCATCACGATCTTCTGATCGATGATGCTGTTGCCCTCGAGCAGGTACGCGACCGCGGGATTGTTGTTGATGACCATCTCGTAGATGGTCGAGAGCCCGAACTCCGAGCTCTTCGCGAGCTGCTCGTACGTCATGCCGAAGCGCCAGTGCGGATAGCGGCTCGGGAAACCGCCGTACGCGGCGATCTCGTTCATGTGGTCGTACGGCAGCATCTCGAACATCACGGGGTAGAAGTCGAGCCCGTAACCGCGAGCGAATTCTTCGATGCGCTGCTGCTCGTCGCGCAGATAACCAGGCAGCGCAGTCTTGAGCGCGAACTTAGCCATAAAAGGCTACTTACCCTTTCCGAGAAAGTCCTTGATCGAGTCGACGATGCCGTCTCGGTCGCGGATCTCACTCGTGATCACGCTCTCGTTGCCGCGGAAGTGCTCGCGCAAATCTTTGATGAACTGACCCGAGCCGTAAGGGCTCTCGACTTGGCCGTAGCAAAACACGTTCGCCGCAGGCAGGAGCTTTTCCTTCATCGTGTTCACGCACAGGAGCGTGTCGTCGACGCTCCAGTTATCGCCATCGGAGAAATGGAACAGGTACACGTTCCACTGATCCCTCGGATAATTTTGTTCGATGATGTCGGCCGCGAGCTTGTACGCGGACGAGATCATCGTGCCGCCCGACTCGCGCGTCTTGAAGAAGGTCTCGCGATCGACCTCACGCGCGACGGCGTCGTGGATGATGAAGCGCGTCTCGATGCCTTTGTATTGGTTCGCGAGCCAGGTATCGATCCAGAACGACTCGATGCGCACGATCTCTTTTTGCTCATCGCCCATCGAGCCCGAGACGTCCATCATGTAGAGGATCACGGCATCGGCGACCGGCTCGGTCAGTGTCTTCCACGAGCGGAAGCGCATGTCTTCGCGCACCGGCACGATCACCGGACGCTTCGCATCGTAGTTGCCGAGCGAGAGCTGGCGCTTGAGCGCTTGACGGTACGTGCGGCGAAAGTGGCGCAGCGAGTTCGGACCGACGCGGCGCAAGCCCGAGTACTTGTCCTTCACCTCGGCGATGCGGCTCTTGCCCTTGTCCTCGATGTTCGGCAGCTCGAGCTCTTCACCGAGCAGCTCGGCGAGATCCGCGAGGCTCACATCGACCTCGAGCACGTGCTGGCCTTCGCCGCTGCCGGCTTTGCCTGCGCCCTGTGCGTCGCCGTCGCCTTCACCGACCGAGTCGCCGGGCTCTCCGTCGCCTTGCCCGACGCCGCCGCCTTGCTTATCCGCGAAACGAAAGCGCGGGATGTCGATCTGCGGCACCGGGATCGAAACGACGTCTTTGCCCTGCTTGCCGAGCAGCTCGCCTTTCGAGATGTAGCGGCGCAGGTTCTGGCGCACGCGGCCGCGGACGATCTGTTTGAATCGAGCGTGGTCTTGGTCGACGCGCAACGACATTGATCGCAATTGTACGCGCGACCGCGCGTGGCCGCTAGGCAGATATGTGGAGGAACGGAGCTAGCCGCTCGCCGCGCTGGCCTTACGGCTCAGGATTACGCGCTGGTAAGCCGTGCTCATCTCCTGCGCCACGACCTCGAGCGCGCCAAAAGCGATTGCGCCGAGCGGCTCACTGCCGTTGCTCGCGTACAGGACGTTGACTACGCGAGCCTTGATGATGACTGGGAAGAGCGCGACCTCGCTCGCTTCTTCATCGCCGAGGGCCTTGCGCACCAGGTCATCGATCGCACGTAGCCGGGGGTCTACGCGCATCGGCTCAGCGCGTGTTGCGGTCTCGCTGAGCATGCACTCCGCGTCCACCGGCACGAGCACGCCGTCGACCGGGCGCGCGACCCCGCGCTCGATGTACCGAAGACCTTGAACCATGCCTTGATGCACCGTGAAGATCGCGACACGCGTCGCGAAACAATTCGCGATCGAGAACGCAAGCTCGATCAGACGCTCGCGATCGCTCGCTTGATGCAGCGCGCTCTCCCAATGCGAGAGCTCGCGCGCGACCGCCATCGGCTCGAGGACTGCAGGCAAGTACCCTTCTGGGATCGGCGCTGCCGCCGGATACAGCTCCGGCAACGCGGTCACATCAGGCGAGCGATAGGACTGTCCCGCAGGCAGCGAGTCCGGCGCGAGCTGCGCGTGCTGCGCGTGGTGCTGTGGAGGTGGCTCGGGCATCGCGGCTGCGGTGGGTGGCGCGTTGCGCAACGCAGCGGTCGGGGGCTCGGGGGGCTCGCTGTTCGAAGCGTCGATCGTGATCGTCGGCGCAGCCATCGCCCAGAACGTGTCTTCGATCGATGAATGAGCGGTGAGCGGACGCACCACGAACGGCGGTGGTCGCACGGACTGCGCTCGGCTCGGTTCGGGGTCGGGTTGGCGGCGTGATGCGGTCGGTGCTGCGACGGGCGCGGCATGGGGTGCGGGCGGCGCTCCGACGCGTGCTGCAGCCGGCGGGTTGATCGATGTCTGCACGGCGTTGTCGCTGAGCTTGGTGACGACGAAATTTTGCCCGGGCATCTTGGGCAAGCGCGCGAGCGGGCGCGCGCTGTCGGCGGCTCGTGAAGACGCCGCCGCATTGCTCATGGCTGTGGTCTCGAAGAATGGCGGAGCGTCGGGCATCCCTGGCGAGAAGCCTTTGTCCACGACCTCTTCTGCGAGCTGCTCGTGCATCGAAAGCGGCTCGTTGCGCCCGCCGCGAGCATTCGCGCGCGAGCGCGCTAGGGCCTGGTGCGCGGCAAACTCCGTGTTAACTTCGCCCGAGACTTGGGTTCGCTTGGCTTGCGTATCCACGTGGCGAATGCCGCGCGGTACCTTGAACAGCTGGAGCAACCAATCGTGCATCCAGATCTCGGGCAGCACGTAGGGCTGGATCCGGCAGCCGGTGGCAAACCGCAGATCATCGAGCGCGCTTGGGTTCCGCGGGTCGAGCACGGCGGCGTGCAGCAGCTTGCCTTCGAGGCGCAGCGGGATGAAGCGAATGCGCTCGACGATCGATCGCGTCGCGCGTTGAGCGGCCGCGCGTTGGGGCTTCTCGAGCCAGCTGCGCTCCGGCAAAGGGACCTTGTGAAAGTCCGCCAAGCATTGCGCGAGCTCCTCGATCCCGATGTACCCGAGCTCGACCAAGTTGGTGCCGAGCCGCGCGCCTTGCACAGCCTGATGGCTCAGCGCTTCATCGAGCTGGTCGCCCGTGATTAAGCCGCGCGTTTGAAGGTACTGACCCAGACGTGACATGAGCGAGCATGGATCCAGCGAGTAGGGGCCTGCCTAGTCTACCGGAGGAAGGGCGTGCGCGAAGAACGCCTTGTGCAGATCAGCAGTGCACACACCCACATCCACGCTCGCATCGGACATGCGACGTCGTCCTTACCGGATGACGCGGCGACTCGTGCAGCGTTACTCTACTGTCTCGCGACCTTCGCGTCCGAACGAGCTCCGTGAAGCCAGGCAGCCCTCCATCGCGTGATTCCGCTGTATCGCTGCCGAGCGGCATCGGGCAAGGCGCTGGCGCATCAGGTGCTCCGGGCGGCCAACGCGAGCAGACCGTGCAGGCGCTCGTCGAGCAGTGCCTCGACGCTGCGGTCACCGAGCGGGCGAGCGACATCCACATCGAGCCGCAGGGCGACAAGGTGCTGTTTCGCTTGCGCGTCGACGGCATGCTGCGGGTTTGGCAAGAGCTGCCGATCGACTTGCACCCGCAGATCGTCTCGCGGCTCAAGGTCGTCGCGCGGCTCGACATCTCTGACAAGCGCCGGCCGCAAGACGGGCGCTTCACGCTGACGAGCAAGGCCGGCGGCGTGCGCGACTTCCGCATCTCGACTGCGCCAATGCTCGAAGGCGAGAAGGTCGTGATCCGCGTCCTGCATCAGGACCTCTCGAAGCTCGGCATCAAGAGCGTCGGCTACTCCGAGCCCAACTTGAAGGTCTACCAAGAGCTGCTCAGTAAGCCGCACGGGCTCTTACTGCACTGCGGCCCGACCGGCAGCGGCAAGACCACCGCGCTCTATGCCGCGATCAACCACTTGAGCAAAGCCTGGCGCAACGTGCAGACGATCGAAGATCCGGTCGAGGGTCGCTTGCTCGGTGTGAACCAAGCCCAAGTGAACACCGACATCGGTCTGACCTTCGCGAGCCTTCTGCGCAGCTACTTGCGGCAGGACTGCGACGTGATCTTGGTCGGCGAGGTTCGCGATCCGGAGACCGCGCATCTCGCGGTGCAAGCCTCGCTGACCGGCCATCTCGTGCTCGGCACGCTGCACACCAACAGCGCGGCGGGCTCGGTGTCGCGTTTGAGCGAGATGGGCGTCCCGCCGTTCTTCATCGCGTCGGGCTTGGTCGGCGCGGTTAGCCAGCGCCTGGTGCGACGCTTGTGCAAGCTGTGCCGGCGTCCGTTCCAGCCGTCCCCCGAAATCCAAGAGCAATGCGGGCTCGGCCCTAACCACCAGTTGTATCAAGCCGTCGGTTGTAGTCAGTGCGGCAAGTCCGGCTATCACGGGCGCGTCGGCATCCAAGAGGTGTTCGCCGTCACGCCGGCGATCCGCGAGGCGATCCAAAACAACGGCTCCGAGCCCGAGCTGCAATCGCTCGCGTCGCGCAACGGCACGCTCAACATCTTCATGGACGGCATCGCGAAGGCCGTCGGTGGTCAGACGACGATCGAAGAGGTCTACAAAGCCGCCGTCGCCGACGCTTGAATCCCGCTCGGCTCACGCGTGATCGATCACGCTTCACGGATCACCAAGGGATGAAGCGACCGCGCCACGGGGCTTCTGGGTTGCGTTCTCCGCTCGCCCATCGCCAGCGCACGCCCGCGACGCCGTACGTGCCGAGTGAAAGGCCGAGCGTGTCGGGGCTCGCGACCGCAAACGTCACGCCGGCCATCGCCTCGAGGTGATCGGTGAGCTGCATCGATCCGATCGGTCCGACGCGCCACACGCCTTGATCGCGCCCGGTCTCGAACACGTGCTCAGTCAGCACGCCGATGCGCAGCGAGTCCTCGTTGAGAAGGCGCGCGACGGCTGCGACGCGCATCGTGACGAAGAACGGATCGGCGATCACCGCGCGATACGACTCTTCGAAGAGATACATGTTGCGCGGCACGTCGAGTGTCCGCACGAGGATCAAATCGCCGACGATGCCGGCATGCGGCAGCGGCAGGATCGCCACCGCTTCGGCTTCCCACGCCCAGTAGCGCGTGCGTT
>JAYUYY010000735.1:0-3896 GCA_043752225.1 Sandaracinaceae bacterium
CATGGCGGGCTCGGGCGGCGGTGGCGGCGGCGGCTACGGCACGGCGGGCGGCGTCGGCGGTACGGGTTATCGACTGACGAACCCAATCGTCGGTGGCAGTGCCGGTCTTGCCGAGCGCGCGGACGGGCTGGTCCCGTTGCGCGGCGGCTGCAGCGGCGGCTTCGGCGGCTACGGCGCGCAGGGCTTGCCCGGCGGCGCGCCCGGCGCGGGCGGCGGCGCGATCCAGATCTCGGCCGCGGGGCTGCTGCAGATCACTTCGAAGGGTGGCGTCTCGGCTTCCGGCGGCGGTGGCCTCGGCGCCAACAGCGCGTACGACGGCGGCGGTGGCGGTGGCAGCGGCGGCGCGGTGCTGCTCGAGGCCGCAGCCATCTCGCTCGCAGAGGGCAGCTGGGCGACCGCCAACGGCGGCGGCGGTGGCGGCGGCGCCGCGAGTGGCGGCAGCGCCAGCAACCCGGGCACCGATGGCTTCCCGCTCAACGACGTGCGCGCGCCCGGTGGCCCTGCGACCGGCAACGGCGGCGCAGGCGGCTTTGGTGCGGCCAATCAAACCCAAGGCAACGCCAGCGGCGGCGGTGCCGGAACGAGCATTCCGCTCAGCACCGGCGGCGGCAGTGGCGGCGGCGGTGGCGGCGGCCTGGGCCGCATCCACGTGGCCGGTCAGCTCGACTGCTCGATCAAGGGCAACTTCAGCCCCAACTTCACGACCGCCTGTCCGTAGCCAGGGCGGTCGCGCCGGAAGCTTTAGCCGGCCCGCGGATCACTTCATCAACAGCGTGCGGTAGTGGCGGAGCTCGGCGATCGAGCTGCGCGTGTCGACCAGCGCGTCGTGCTCGCCTTCGCTCGAGCGTTGGTACGTCGCGCCCGAGCCGCTCCAGCGCTCGGCGAGCAGGCGCAGGCTGGTCACGTCGACCATGCGGTAGTGCAGGTAGCCCGCGAGCGCCGGCATGTAGCGCATCAGGAACATGCGATCGACCCACACGCTGTTGCCGCACAGGATCGCGGGGTAGGGGCACAGCGCAGTGATCCGCGAGAGCAGCTGGCGCTCGGCCTCGCGCGTGTCGATGCGCGAAGCGCGCACGCGCTCAATGAGCCCGTTCTTCTCGTGCATGTCGCGCACGAACGGCGACATCACCGCGAGCGCGCTCTCTGGCTGCCAGATGTCACAGCAATGCTCGTCGAGCGGCTGCAGATCTTTGTTCGTCACGATCAGCGCGGCTTGGATGATGACGTCACGCTCCGGGGAGAGACCCGTCATCTCGAGATCGAGAAACGCGAGGTTGCTGTCGTGTCGATCGACTTTGTCGCCCATTAGGTGTTCCTCATCCGAGCAGCTTTACCCGAGCACGAGATTGATCATTTTACCCGGCACCACGATCACCTTGCGGATGCTCTTGCCGCCGGTGAGCGCTTGCACCTTCGGATCGGCGAGCGCGAGCTGCTCGAGCGTGGCCGCGTCGGCGTTCGTCGGCACGCGGATGTGGCTGCGAACTTTCCCCTGCACCGCGATCGGCATGTCGACCTCGTCCTCGTGCAGCAATGCCTCGTCGTAGACAGGCCAGCTGGCGAGCGCGATCGAGGTCGTCTCGCCGAGCCGCGCCCACAGCTCTTCGGCGATGTGCGGTGCGAACGGCGCGAGCAAGAGCGCGAGCTTCTTGCCTTGCTCGCGCGTCAAGCCTTCGGCCTGGGTCGCGTCGTTGACGAGCTTGATCAGCGAGGCGATCGCGGTGTTGAACGCGAGCCGCTCGATGTCGGCGCCGATCTTCGCGATCGCGCGGTGCAGCTGCTTCTCGACGTTTGGATCGGCCGCGTCGCGCAGCTTGATCGCGCCGGTCTCTTCGTCCACGAGCACGCGCCAGGCGCGCTGCAAGAAGCGAAAGAGGCCGCTGATGTCGCGCGTGTTCCAGGGCTTACTCGCCTCGAGCGGGCCCATGTACATCTCGTAGAGCCGGAACGTGTCGGCGCCGTGCTCGGCGATCACGTCGTCCGGGTTCTCCACGTTCTTCAGCGACTTGCTCATCTTCGCGATGATGCGGTGGACCTTCGTCTGGGTTGCGCGCTCGACGAACACGCCTTCAGAGATTTCGTCGACCAAGTCGTTCGCGACCAGCGTCTTGTCCGCGCGCTCGAACGCGAAGCTCATGATCAGCCCTTGATGGAAGAGCTTGCGGAACGGCTCTTTGCACTCGACGTGGCCGAGGTCGTAGAGCGCGTGATGCCAGAAGCGCGCGTAGAGCAAGTGCAGCACGGCGTGCTCGGCGCCGCCGATGTAGAGATCGACGCCGTTGTCGCCGAGCCAGTAGCGCGCGACCTCTTTGCCGATCAGCCGCTCACTGTTCTGCGGATCGCAAAACCGCAAGTAGTACCAACACGAGCCCGCCCAGTTCGGCATCGTATTCAGCTCGCGCGTGACCGGGGCATCCGCAGGCAAGCTCGGGACGCCTGCGGCGCCTGCGGTCGTGCGCGTCCAATCCGTCGCCTTGCCGAGCAGCGGCCGCGGATCGTCGCTCTCGTCGGGCTTGAAGTCCGCGAGCTCCGGGAGCTTCACCGGAAGCGCTGACGCAGCGACCGGATGATGATCACCGTTTGCATCCCAGACGATCGGGAACGGCTCGCCCCAGTAGCGCTGACGGCTGAACAGCCAATCGCGCAGCTTGTACGTGACCTGCTTGTGGCCGAGCCCGGTGTGCTCGAGCCACTCCGTCATGCGCTGCTTGGCTTCGCTGGTCGGCAAGCCGTCGAGCGAGACCGAGTCGTTGTGCGAGCTCACGTTGCGGCCCGGCTCGGCAAAGCATCCTTTGACCTTCGCGCCATCGAGCGGCTCGACCACTTGCACGATCGGCAACGCGAACGCCTGCGCGAACTCGAAGTCGCGCTCGTCGTGCGCAGGCACCGCCATGATTGCGCCGTGGCCGTAACCCATCAGCACGTAGTCGGCGACCCAGACCGGCACGCGCGCGAGCGTCGCGGGATTGGTCGCATAGACGCCGGTGAACACGCCGGTCTTGCTCTTGTCCTGCTGGCGCTCGAGCTCCGATCGATTGCGCGCGTTCTGCGCGTACGCGCGTAGCTTCTCGGCGTTGGTCTGCGGCGCGGGGGCCTTGAGCAACGCATCGACCAGCGGATGCTCGGGCGCTACGACCATGTACGTCGCGCCGAACAGCGTGTCCGGGCGCGTCGTGTACACGCGGATCGCGCGCATGCCGATGACACCGGTCTCGAGCGCGAAGTCGACCTCGGCGCCTTCGCTGCGGCCGATCCAGCCGGTCTGCTTGGCTTTCGTCGCCTCCGGCCAATCCAGCTCGGTAAGCCCCTCGAGCAAGCGATCGGCGTACGCGGTGATCCGGAACATCCACTGCTTGAGCGGCTTGCGGAACACCGGGAAGCCGCCGCGCTCGCTCTTGCCATCGACGACCTCTTCGTTCGCGAGCACGGTGCCGAGCTTCGGGCACCAGTTCACGACCTGCTCACCGACGTACGCGAGCCGGTAGCTGTCGACTACGCGGCGCTGCGTGCGCGCATCGAGCGCGGTCCACGCGCCGAGCGTGCGTTGTTTTTCGTCGCTGCTGATCTCGGGCGCCGCGGAGTTGAACGCGACCTTGCGCGTACCGTGCTCGAGCTCACTGACGAGCTCGTCGATCGGCCCCGAGCGCTTGGCCTCGGCATCGAAGAACGCGCCGTACAGCTGCAGGAAGATCCACTGCGTGAAGCGGTAGTAGCCCTCGTCGATCGTGCCGATTTCGCGCTGCCAGTCGTAGCAAAAGCCAAAGCGCTGGAGCTGGCGCCGGAAGGTTTCGATCGCCTTCTTCGTGGTCAGCGCGGGATGCACGCCGGTTTGGATCGCGTACTGCTCGGCGGGCAAGCCGAACGCATCCCAGCCCATCGGATGCAGCACGTTG
>JAYUYY010000736.1:0-9694 GCA_043752225.1 Sandaracinaceae bacterium
CGTCGCAGGTGGTCGCGGGCAGCGTCCCGTGCGCGCCTTGTGCAACCCAGAGTGAAGTCGGCGTCGGCGAGCACGCGCCTTCGTAGGGGTCGACGTAGATCTCGGTGCTCGCGCTGCGCGGCTCGAAATGCACGTGCGCGCCGGTGCTGCAACCGGCGCTGCCGATCTGGCCGATGATTTGTCCGCACGTCACGGTGTCGCCGGGCTGAACGAGGATGCTGCCGGTCCGCATGTGGCCGTACATGGCGAAGTAGCCGCCGTGATCGATGTAGACCTGGTTCGCGAAGCCGTTGCCGAAGTCGTAGCCGCAGTTGGCACCGCCGCATTGCGTGCAGTGATCGAAGTAGCCGTCCTCGGTGCTGATCACGGTGCCGGCCGCGGCGGCGGTGATGTCGTTGCCGTCTTCGATCGCGGCGTTGCCGTTGCGCAGCGAGAAGTCGGTGCCGATGTGGCCATCGTAGGTGGAGCTCTCGCAATTCCAATCCTGCGGAAAGAAGCCGCCCGGTTGATCGACGTAGTAGTAGTCGGAGATGCAGCTGTCGCAGGCGACGAAGCGGCGGAAGGTTTGCGCCGACGCGCGGAGCGGCATCAGCGGGATCAACGCGACGCCGACAAATGCGAGCAGCGACGCGCGGGTCATCGCGAGGCTCCGAGCGCGTCTGGATCGCGATCGATGTGTGAGAGCCTTGCGAACGCATCGCGCAGCGCTTGAGCTGAGCCCGGCGGCTGTGCGTAATGGTCGTCCCATCCGGTGCCGGTCTTGAGCTCGCAGTTGCTCAAGCAGCGCGCGCCGCGGTCATCGGCGAGCCACATGCCGGCGACACCGCCGTTGCGTGCACCGATGAAGAGCACCGCGTTATTCGCGAGCGGGGTGAGCAGACCGGCGTTGCTCAGACCGTCGGCGATCACCCGATCGCGACCTTCGATGCTGAGCGCATGCACCTCAGCGACTCCACCGTAGCGGGCGACGTAGAGCAGCGCGCCGAGCGAGTTGCGCACTGGCGAGGCACCGGCCTGCTGCGCGAGCACGCGACGCGAGCCGTCGGGCGAAACGAGCACGAGCTGGCGCGCGCGGTCGACGAGCGCGACGCCATCGCGAAACGCCGTGTGCGAAAGCGCCTCGCCTTCGATCGCGCGCTGCGCGCCATCCGCATAGCGAAAGGCGAGCGTTTCCCATGGCGCGGCGTCGCTGCCCGGTGGCGCAGCGTCGTGACGGCTCAGGACGATCACTTCGGGTGCGCCCGCGGGTTGGGACGCGACCGCGGAGCGCTGCGCCGGCGCGCATGCGAGCGCGAAAAGACTGGTGAGCGCCAAGTACACGACGCACGCGACGATCGAGGGTCGCTTCGACATGGCCGCAGTTATCCGCAGCGCCGCGTGCGGCGCCTAGATGTCCGATTCGACAGCACCTGCCGTACGGCAGCTCGCTGGTGTCAAAACCAACATCTTTCCCGTGCCAGGCTAGCCAGTTACCGTGCAGCACACGTCAAGGTGCGCGACTGGAGGCGAGCTCCGGCGCGAGAGCGCTGTGAGCCATGAATAGTAAACTGCTGATCGACGCGATCGTGCATCAGACCACGGTGCTGATCGCGCAGCTCTCGACCGCGTCGGGGATCCGCGCGCCGCTCGCGCACGTCGCGGATCAAGTGTTCCTCGAGCTGTCGCGCGAGATCGAAGCGCAAGGCGTTTCGCGCAAAGTCGCGGCCGACATGTTCGGGCTGGCGATCCGCACCTATCAGAAGAAGGTGCAACGGCTGACCGAGAGCGTGACGCTGCGCGACCGCACGCTGTGGGAAGCGGTGCTGGAGCATCTGCAGGTCAGCGGTGGCGCTTCGCGGCGCGAGCTGCTGGCGCGCTTTCATGGCGACGATCCGGTGGTGGTGGGCTCGGTGCTCAACGATTTGGTGTCGAGCGGGCTCGTCTACAAGACCGGCGCGGGTGACGTGACGGTGTTCGGGATTACGCAGGAGCAAGATCTCGCCCGTGCGCTGCGCGAGCAGGGGCGCGAGTCGCTGGTTCCGGTCGTGTGGGTCGTGGTCTATCGCTCGGGCAGCATCACGCGCGCGGCGCTGCGCGATCAGCTCGCGGTTGAGGACGAGGCGCTCGGCGAAGTGCTCGCGCAGCTCGAAGCCTCGGGGCAGGTGCAGCGCACGGGCGAGGGCGAAGCTGCGACCTATCGCGCGGCGCAGTTCGTCGTGCCCGTGAACGCGGAGCATGGCTGGGAGGCGGCGGTGTTCGACCACTTTCAAACCGTAGTGCGCGCGATCGGCACCAAGGTGCGGCGCGGCAAGGCGCGCTCGACCCAGGCCGATGTGGTCGGCGGCGCGACGCTCGGCTTCGACCTCCACGCGGCACATCCGCAGCGCGAGGAGGTCTTGGGCTTGCTCGCGCGCGTGCGTGCGGAGGTCAACGAGCTTTGGGGCCGGGTCGAGGCCCACAACGCGCAGCACCCGATTGCGGACGACGACAAGATAGAGGTTTCGTTCTACTTCGGACAATGCGTGACGGAACCCGACGAGGAATGACACGATGCGCCGCATGCACGACGAGATGACGAACGGGACCGATCGCTGCGCCCGGCTGGCCCGTACGCTGGACCGCACGCCGGCCCGTACGTTGGACCGCACGCTGGGCGCTGGGGTAGGGCTCTTGCTGCTCGCGCTGCTCGCGCTCGCGGCGTGTAAAGACAGCGAGACCGCGGGCCCCGTCGTCGGCAGCAACTCGAACTGGCTGAAGGCGTGCGGCTCGGTCGACGACTGCGAGGACACGCCGGAGTGCGCGTGTGGCGTGTGCACCGTCGGTTGCACGAACGACGGCGATTGCGCTGCGTTGCCGAACGGGCACTGCGTCTTCGAAGAAGACCCCGGCAACCGCTCTGCGTGTCAGAGCGAAGCGGGCAGCGAGACGATGAGCGAGGCGCCCGGCATTTGCTTACCGGCGTGTCAGGCGGGCACGTGCTTCGAAGGCCAAGCCTGCGTCTCGGGAGCGTGCGTGCTCGCAGCGTTGCCGGATAGCGCGTTCTGCGAGCCGGCGAGCGAGCTGAGCGATGTCGAACGGGCGCGCGAAGACTTGCTGCTGCAGCTGCTCGAGATGCGGCGCGCTGCGGGCGACTTGGCCTGCGCGGGCGCGCCGGCTTCCAGCGAGCAGCCGAGCTTTCGTTTCGATCCACGGCTGACCTGCGCGGCGCGCGTGCTGGGGCTGCACCTGTTCGCGTCGCGGACGCTCAGCCTGACGGATGGAGAAGGGCGCACGACCGACGAGCGGATGGCGCTCGCGGACTACGACGCGACGCTCTGGAGCGAGAGCATCGCGCTCGAAGCGCGCACGTCCGAAGCGGCGTTCGAGCTGATGCTCCAGGATCCCAACTCGTGTGCGCGGCTCGCGAGCAACGTCGACTTCGACATCGGCGTCGCCAACATCGGCGATGCGTACGTCATCACGCTCGGCCGCCAGTAACTCGGCCGCCAGTAATCAGCCGCCATTAGCTGATCAGCGCCCGACAAAGTTGCGCAGGTTGGTGAAAGCCTCGATGCGCAAGCCCGCGGTGAGCGCCGCGTACGTGAGGCCGCCGACTCCGCACAAAATCGGCGCGAGCGTCCACATCGGCTGCGGCGGCAGCGCGTAGCGCGTGAGCGCAACGACCACGCCGGTGGCGAGCGCTGCGAGCAGCGGACCTTGCAGCGCCTTGATGTAGCTCGCGACCGACAGGCCGATCAGCTGTCCCGCTGCTGCGACGCGCGGCAGGATCAAGAACAGCAGCGGCACATAACCGAGCGCGGCTGAGGTCGGCGTGCCCCATAGCGAGCCGATCCAGCTCCCGAGCAGCAACGCGATGCCTGAGATCGCCGACCAGCGCAGCGTGAGATCGGTGCGGCCCGTGACTTGAAAGACCGCGGAGATCGCGTTGAGCGTGCCGAACAGCAAAGTCGGCGCGGCCATCACGCGCAGCGGCTCTGCGGCGCCGGTCCACGACGGCCCGTAGAGCAGCGCGAGCACGACATCGGGCACCGCGATGAACGCGGCGAGCGCGGGCGCCAGCACCAGCATGCTCACGCTGGTCGCGCGCAAGCAGACCGAGCCGAGCCGCGCCGGCTCCTGCTGCAGCTGGGAGAGCGCGGGCAAGATCACCGGCGCGGTCGCGTTGTTCACGGTCGAGACCGCGAGCTGTGCAAGGCCTGCGGCGCGCGCATACAGACCGAAGTCGGTCGGCCCGAGCGCGCGGCCGACGATGACTTGAGTGAGCGACGCGCAGGTCATGATCGCGAAGTCGCCCGCGGACGACAGCGCGCCGAAGCGCAGGATCGAGCGCGCGAAGGCGCGATCGACGCCGCGGGCGGGCCAGTAGCGCGAGACGCGCCAGGTCGCGAGCGAGCTGAACACGTTGCCGAGCAGGCCTTGCAGCGCGAGCGCCCACACGCCGAAGCCTGCGTACGCCAGCGCCAAGGTCGTAAGGCCCGAGAGCACGACGCTCGCGAGATCGATCTGTGAGAGCACGCGAAAACGCAGCTCGCGTCGCAACAACGCCTGCGGCACGAGGCCGAACGCGCTCAACGCAAAGCCCAAGGCGAGCACCTCGCCCAGGCGCGTCAGCTCGGGGCGCGCATAGAACGCAGCCAGCACCGGCGCGAGCGCCGCGAGCAGCAGCGTGCACGCGACGCCCATCGCGTTGCCGAGCCAGAACGCCGTCGAGAGCCGCGTAGGCGTCAGAGTCTCTTCACGGATCAGCGCTCGATCGAGCTGCAACGTGACCAGCGGGATGAGCACGCCGTGCACCGACGTGATCATCGCGATCAAGCCGTAGTCGGCCGGGCTCAAGATGCGCGAGACCACCGAGGTGACAGCGAGCTGGAAGAGCAAACGCAAGACCGAGCCCGTGGACGTCCACAGCACGCCATTCAGCACGCGGTCTTTCAGCGACATCGAGCTTAGGCAGCCGCTCGCAGCTCACCGATTGCGGTGTGCACGGTCTCAAACAGCGTCGAGACTTGGTCGACCTCGAGGCACGAGAAGGCGACGCGCAAATCGCTCTCGGCGGTCGAGATCAAGCCGACCTGATGCTTGTCCAAGAGGTGCTCGCGCAGCGTGTGCGCGCTCACGCCCTTCACCTTGATCAGCATGAAGTAGCCGCTGTTGAACGGGTACACGTCCCAGCTCGACGCAAAGCGCGGGTCGCGCGCCACGCGATCGACCTCGCGCGCGCGCGTCTCGAGGATGTCGCGCTTCTCGGCGCGCTCTTGATCGATCGTGCTGCCGCCGAGCGCCTTCTCGACCAAGGTCTGCGAGAGCTGCGGCGCGTTGCTCACGACCGCGCGGATGTCGCCGCGCGTCTTGTGATCGAGCACGTCGAGCACGTCGGCTGCTCCTTCGACTTTGCCGGGGCCGAACGTGATGAAGCCGCAGCGCAGGCCCCACACGAACAGCTCTTTGGTCGCGCCGTCGAGCTTCACGGCCAAGATGTTCGGATGCAAACCGGTCAGCTTGCCGAACAAAGACTCGGTCATCGAGCGACCGCCGAGGTGGAAGAACAAGCCGAAGTACGCGTCGTCGCAGAGCACGACCAGCTTGGTGCCGGCCTTCGCACGTGCGTGGAGCGCTTCGACAATCGCGTTGCCCTCGGCCTCGGTCGGCATGTAGCCGGTCGGGTTGTTCGGGAAGTTGAGCAGCACGATCAGCTTCTCGCGGCCCTGTGCATGCTTATCGAGCGCGCTGCGGAAGCCCTCGCTGTTGAAGCCCGCGCGGCTCAAGCTCTCGCCGGCGAAAAACGGAAAGGTCTCGACCTTCGCGCCGAGCCGGACTTCGTAGGCTAACTTGTAGTTACCCCAGAGCTGGTCCGGCATCAGCACGATGTCGCCTTCGTCGATGAACAGGTCGCCCGCGAGCGCGAGGCCGTGCGTGATCGCGCTGGTCACGATCGGCGAGCCGAAGGTCTTGCCGGCGAGCGAAGGGTTCTCAGCGAGCACCTTCTTGCGCCACAGGTCGCGCAGCGTCGCGCGGCCGCTCGGCGGCGCGTAGGTGTACGCGTCGGTCGGCGAGACGCCCGAGACCATCGCGTGCAGTGACTTCAGGTACATCGGCGCGCCGCCCTCGGTCGCGATCCCGATCGTCGCGTTGATGCGCTTGCCCTTTTCCTTGGCCTCTGCGCCCTGCGTGAGGATGCCTTTCGGGAAGTAGAGCCGCTTGCCGAGGCTCGAGAGCATCGAAAAGATCTCGGGGGACGCGGCCTTGAGCCGGGTGTTAAGCGCTTCTGCCAGAGGATTGACGGTCGACATGAGCTGCTCCTGAACGCGGTTGCGTGGGGCTAACACGCCTGACAACAAGCCGGCGGGCAGTGTAGAGAGCACGGGCGACTGACGCCATGCCCGAGTTGCCCGAGGTCGAGGTTACACGCCGGAAAATCGCGCCGCTCTTGGTCGGGCGCGCGATCGAACGGGTCGTGACCACGCGGCCGAGCTACTTCTTCGTCACGCCGCCCGCCGCGCTGGTGCGCGCGCTCGAGCGACGGCGGGTGCTCGAGTTGGTGCGCCACGGCAAGTATCTGCTCGCGACGCTCGACGATGGGCAGCGCGTGCTCCTGCATCTCGGCATGACCGGTCAGCTGTTCGGTGCGGGCGTGAGCAGCCCGAGGCTGTTGTCGGCGACAGCGGGCGCGAGCCTCTCGCCCGAAGCGCAGCTGCAGAGCTTTTCACCCGACGCGCATACGCATCTGCAGCTGCACTTCAGCGACGGCGGACCGGCGGTGTACTTCCGCGACACGCGCAAGTTTGGGAAGGTCGAGCTGCTCGGGCGTGCGGGCGCGAGCAAGCGGCTCGACAAGCTCGGCGTCGATGCGCTGCTCGCGACCGGCGAGGATTTGTATCGCGCGGCACACAAGCGGCGCACGGCGATCAAGACCGTGCTGCTCGATCAGAGCGTGCTCGCCGGCGTCGGCAACATCTACGCGGACGAAGCGTTGTTCCTCGCCGGCGTAAAGCCGAGCAAGCGCGCCGACAAAGTTTCCGCCGCGACATGCGCAGCGCTCGTCGCCGCGGCGCAGCGCGTGATGCTGCGCTCGATCGAGACTGGTGGCTCGAGCATCAGCGACTACGTGCAGCCCGATGGGCAAGACGGCGGCTATCAAAACGAGCGCCGCGTGTATGCGCGTCGGGGCGAGCCGTGTTCGGTGTGCGGCAGCGCGATTCGGCGGATCGTGCTGGGCGCGCGATCGAGCTTCTTTTGCCCGCAGTGCCAACGCTGAACGTGCACGAAGCCCTTCCGCGAATGCGGGTGGTCTCATACTCTTGGTCGGGGCTCGCCATCCGATTGCCGTCGCTTACTCGCATCGTGTGCCGATCATTTGGGGTCACGCTCGCGTTCTCGGTGCTCGGCGGTGGGTTGCTCGGCGGTGGGTTGCTCGGGTTGGGATTGGTCGCCTGCGGCGGTAGCGGCACGACGCTGCGCGCGACCGGCAGCTCGCTCAGCGCTGAGACGCGGCCCGATGAGCTGCGCGAGGACGAGTACGGCGAGGCGGCGGAGCTTTACGAGCACGCCTGCAAAGCCGACACCGTTCAGGCCTGCGGCTACCTCAGCTTCATGTACGACAACGGCTATGGCGTGCCGGCTGAGCTCGACACCGCGGTCGAGCTGGCGGAGAGCTCGTGCAGCGACGGCAGCGCGTATGGCTGCGCGTACCTCGGCTACCTGCATCGGATCGGTCGCGGCGTCGCGCGGGACGATGAGCGCGCGGCGAGCTTGTTTCGCCGCGCGTGCGACGAAGACGACGGCAACGGCTGCATCGGCCTTGCCATGATCTACAAGTCCGGCGCGGGCGTGGCGCGCGACGACGCCTACGCCGCCGAGCTGTTTCGTCGCGCCTGCGATCAAGGCGAAGGCATGGCTTGTTACAGCCTCGGGTACATGTACGCGCACGGCGAAGGCGTCGACATCGATCTCGATCAGGCGAGCCGCTTGTTCCGCAGCGCGTGTGACAGCGGCGAGAGCAACGGGTGCGCCGCCGCCAAGCAAGTCAGTAAATAGTCATGCGCACCCGCGTGTTCGCGCTGACGTGGCTTGCGTATGCGAGCTACTACCTGGGGCGCAAAGGCTTCAGCGTCACCAAGGTCGCGATCGCGCGCGAGCTTGGCGTCGGCACAGAGGTGCTCGCGAGCATCGATACCGGGTACTTGGTGGCGTATGCGCTCGGGCAGGTGCCGAGCGGCGTTGCGGCGGATCGTTTCGGTGCGCGCTGGTTGGTCGGCGCGGGGCTGATCGCTTCGGCGGCCGCGTGCGCGCTGTTCGGAATCGCGAGCGGCGCGCTCGTGCTCGGCGTGTGCTTCACGCTCAACGGGCTCGCGCAATCGACCGGTTGGCCGGGCACGAACAAAGCGATGGCCGAGCACACGACGCCGCGCGATCGCGGGCGCGTGATGGGTTGGTGGTCGACCTGCTATCAAGTCGGCGGGATCGCGGCGACCGCGCTCGCGACCTACTTGCTCGCGCGCTACGGCTGGCGCGCTGCGTTCTTCACGCCGGCGCTGTGCATGCTCGCGGTGGGCGTCTTGATCTGGATCGCGCTGCCCTCTTCGCGCTCTGCGCAGGCTGCGCTGAGCGCATCGGACGCGCCGGCGCCGGCGACAAACGCCAAAACGCAACCGCTCGAGCTCGGGCTGATCGTCAGCTACGGCGCTTGTTACTTCTGCCTCAAGCTGATCCGCTACAGCTTGCTGTTTTGGTTGCCGTTCTATCTGCATACGGAGGCCGGCTTCGGCGAAGAAGAAAGCGGCTATCTGTCGACGTCGTTCGAGATCGGCGGAGTGGTCGGGAGCATCGGCCTGGGCGCGCTGTCGGATCGCGCGATGCGGGCGGGCTTGCGGCGCGCACACGCAGCGGCCGGCTCGATCGCGCTGCTCGCGCTCTCGCTGTTGCTCTACGCGGGAGTCGGCACCGCGAGCATGCCGGTGCACTTCGCGTTGATCGCGCTGATCGGCGCGTTGCTGTTCGGCCCCGATGCGCTGCTCTCGGGAGCCGCCGCTCAAGATGCCGCTGCGACCGGCCGAGCCGCGACGGCGGTCGGGCTGGTCAATGGCATGGGCTCGGCCGGAGCGCTGCTCCAGGGCCTGCTCACGGTCACGGTTCAGCGCGCGTGGGGCTGGAACGCGCTGTTCTACGTGTTCTTCGCGCTCGCGGTGCTCGCCGCGGGGTGTCTTTTGCCCACGCTGCGCAAGCCCAGCGCGAACGCCAACGTTTGAATCTAAACGCGCCGCGACGCATGCTCGCAGCATGTTGCTCACGCGCGCCGAGATGACGCTCGACTTTCATGGCGAGAAGCTCGACCCGCAGCGCGACCGCGAGCTGCTCGCTTGGATGCTCAACCAGTTCTTGTACGGCGAGATCACCGGCATCCAAGTCGGGCAGTGGATCTACGATGCGCCGGATCTCACGTCGGCGAGATTCTTGGCGCGCCAAGCGATCGAAGAGCTGCAACACGTCGGGAACTTCGTGCGCATCCAACAGATGCTCGCGCTCTCGCCCGGTGCGGCGCATCCGCTCGTGAAGTTCCTCGCCACCGGCATGATGGCGGACAGCTGGGCCGAGCACGTCGCGCTCGAGATGGCGACCGGCGAAGGCTTCGTGCTGATGGCGTTCTACGCGGTGATCGACACGCTCGATCATCCGGATGCCGTCGCGATCCTCGACCGCGCAGTGAAGCAAGAAGAAG
>JAYUYY010000737.1:0-3888 GCA_043752225.1 Sandaracinaceae bacterium
CGCGGGCGTGGCGCGCGACCGAACGCGCGCGAGAAGTCGGGGTTCTGCCCTGCGACCGCTTCGACGCCCTGCCCTAGCCCGCGCAGCTCGCCGAGCGTCTTGACCCAGAAGCTCGCAAAGCGCTCGACCCAGGTACGCCGCAGCTCTTCGTCGCGCGCCGCGCGTTGCTCGAGGAAGCTCGCGTGGGCTTTGCGCTCTTGGGCTTTGCGCGCCTCGATGACGTCGATCGCCGACAGTCGTGCGTGCGCTTGCTTGATGAACGCGCCGTCGGGAAACGCGGCCAAGTACAGCGCGAGCCCGGCGCGCGACGACTTGCCGGCCTCGAACACTTCGACATCGCGCGCGCTGCGCTCGCGATCGATCTCGTCGTACCAGTGTCCTGCGCGATGCTTCGCGGCGTACCGCTGCAGCGCCAAGAGGCGCGTGCGATCATCGGGAGCCACGCGAACCGCGCGATAATCTCGGTACTCGTCCTTGCTGACGAACATCGCGCAACCGCTGGTGGTCACGGCGCACACGGCGCACACCGCGCACGCAGCCAGCAACGACGCGGTGACCCGGATCGACGCGCCGATCACAAGTCCTCCAGGCCGGCGTCGAGCGTGCGCGCGGTGCAGAGCGCGCTGCGATCGCACTCATGCAGCTCGTCTTCGGGAATGCCCAACGTGTCGAGCGAGCGCAGCGCGTTCAAGCACGCGTTCGCTTCGCGCTGGGTCGGCCGACAGCCGGGCGCCCAGAAGCGGTGATCGCAGCGCGCGATCTCGGTACGCCGGCACTCGTCGCGCTCGACGACCGAGAGCTCTTGGCGGGCGGCGCGGCGCACGCAGGTCAGCTCCTCGCGTTCCTTGCAATAGCTGACCAGATCCGCTTCGCGCTCGAGGTTCTCGCCGCTGCACGAGCCCACTGCACCTGGTGCAGGTGCGGTGAGCAGCAGCGAAAGCGAGAGCGCAGCGAGCAGCAAGCGCAGGGCGCGGATCATGGCAGCACCTCGTAATCGAGCATGAAGCCCAGCTCGAGGCTCACCGTGGCATGCAGCGTCGAGCTCGCACCGAGGAACGCATCGACCCCGAGCTCCGCGTACGCGAGCACGCCTGCGAGAAAGCGGTAGCCCGCGCCGAGCGCAAGCTCGAGGCCTGCGCTCGTCGTGCCGGTCAGCACCAGCGGCACGCCGAAGTGCCCGAGCAGCACCCAATCGCGATTGATCGCGCGATAGCCCAAATAGGTCGGCATGAGCACGAGCTGATTGGCGATGCCGACCGGCTCCGTGAAGCCGCCCTCTTCGCTCAAGTTAAGCGACAGCCCGAGCCCGAGCCCGTGCTGGATCGAGCCGTTGAGGAACGTGTAGCCGAGCAGCACGTCCATGAATGCGGGCGCGATTACGTTCTGGTCGAGGTCGACATTGCGCGTGATCCGGAGTGGCGCGCCGAACGAAAGCGTGGCGAGCGCGTGCGGCTGAGGCTGCTCCGGCGCCTGTGCCTCGATCGCTTGCTCTTGCGCGAGCGCACGCGAGCCGACGATGCCGGAGCAAGCACGCGCGCATGCAAGCGTGAAAGCGAGCGTGCTCGGTTCGAAGGGAGCTTTGGACATTGCCGTTCGCGCAGTCACCGCGTGCTATAAGCGGCGCGTGCTGCGATTTGTAGCAGGATTTTTTGCAGCCTCACTGATGTGGGGCGGAATGCTTGCCGCAAACAAGCTCGGGTACATCGAGATCGATCTCGAGCCCGACGCGGTCGAGGCCGAGCCGCTCGAGGCTGCGGCCGATGAGGGCGCGAGCCAAGAGCCGAGCGACGGCAAGCGCAAACGCCGTGGCAAGCGCCGCGCAGGCAGCGGAACCGACGGTCGGCAAGGGCGCGACTCGCGGTATCAAGGCGAGTCTTCGTTCGGCGACGATCTGGGCGGGCCCGAAGCCCGCAACCTCGACGTCGGTGCGGGCGGCGGCGAAGAACAATTGCTCGGCAGCGAGATCGAGCGCGGCTTCGACGACGCGATGCCGAAGATCAGGCGCTGCTTGATCCTCGCGGCTTCCGACGAGCCGGTCACCGGTAAGCTGGTGTTCGGCGTGCGCGTCGCCGGCAGCGGTCGGATCGAGCGCGTGAACCTCAACGGTCCGAGCGCGATCACGCGCAGCGAAGCCGGCGGTTGCCTCACGCAGGCGGTGCGCTCGATTCAGTTTCGCTCGTTCAACGGGCCCGACATGCTCGTGAACTACCCGCTCACGCTGCAATGAGCTCGCTGTGGCGCGCGCATGCGCTCGTCACCGCGGCGGTGCTCGCGACGTTCGCGCGCGCCCTGCCCTATCCCTTGCAAGCGCGCTGGGATGACGGCCGCTTCATCTTGGACAACGCGCTCGTGCGCGAGCCTTCGTGGCGTGCGTTCTTCGAGATCGTGAGCAAGCCGCAGCTCGAGGCCTACCACCCGCTGCACTTGCTCAGCTATTGGCTCGATGTGCCCTGGCTGCATGGCGCAACGCCCCAGACGTTTGCGCTCGTCACGCACGGTGTGCAGCTCGCGATCTTCGCGCTCGCTGCCAACGTGCTCTTGCGTTTGATGCTGGCGCTCGGGCTCGCGCTGCCGTTCGCGACGCTCGCTACCTTGGCGTGCGCGCTGCATCCGATTCAAGTCGAGGTCGTGAGCTGGGCGTCCGGGCGCAAGGATGCGCTCGCGCTGTTGTTCGTCGCCGCGGCGTGGCTCGCGCATCTGCGATCGTCGGCATGGGCCTCGCGAGCGCTCTACCTTTGCGCGGCGCTCTCCAAGACGACGGCGTTGCCGCTACCGCTCGCGCTCGTGATCAGCGACGTGCTGCTGGCTCGCAAGCCGCTGCGCGCTGCGATCGCGCAGCAAGCGCCGGCGCTCGCGATCGGCGCTGCGCTCGGCGCCGGCGTGCTGACGATCTGGAGCGACAGCGCGATGGTGCGCACCACGGAAGGCTCGATCGCAGCCGCACCGCTGCGCTTGGTCTCTACGCTCGGCCATCAGCTGAGCAGCGCGCTCTTTCCGCATGCGCTCTCACCGCTCTACGCGACCAGCGGGCTCACGACGCCGGGCGCAGGCGCTTGGCTCGTGTCGCTCGCGTTCGTAGCTGTGTGCATCGCGCTCGCGCGCAACGGATCGGGACCGCGGCGCGAGCTGTGCGGACTGCTCGTATTCGGCGTGATGCTCACTCCGGTGAGCAACCTCGTGCCGATGTATTTTCCTTTCCAGGATCGCTACCTGTCGCTGCCGCTCGTGGGCCTGTCGTTTGGCGTCTTCGCCGGCGTCGAGCGCCTGATCATGCGCTCGACACGCGCGCGCACGATGGGCCTGACGGTCGCCTGCGCATGCGTAGCCGCATTGGCGTGGCGGAGCATTCAGTACCAAGGCGAATGGCAAAGCGAGCTGCGGCTGTGGGGCCACGCCGCGCACGCGCAACCGACGGCGTATTACGCGTGGATGAAGCTGGGCGAGCTGCGCCGCGAAAACGGCCAGCTGGCTGGCGCCGAGCAAGCGTACGAGCGCGCGCTGGCCCTCGAGCCGAGCCGCAAGCTCTCGCATGCCGCGCTCTTGCAAGCGCGCGCGCTGCGGGACGAGACCAAGCTGCCGAGCACGCCATCGCGCGCGGAGCGGTACGCGGCGGCATACTTCGCAGCGCTCGATGACGCGCCCACGCTGCGGCAACTCGCCGGGCAAATGCTCGCGACCGGTCACCTGCGCGCGCTCGAGCTGCCGCTAGCGCGCGCGCTCGAGCTTGCGCCTTTGCCCGACGCCGCGCTCGAGCGTGCTGCACGGGTGCAGCTCGAGCACGGCAGGCTCAATCTCGCGCGCGTGTACCTGCTCCACATGCGAAACCCACCGCACGACCCACAGCTCAAGGCGATCGCGACGGGTCGCTAGCCGGTGGCGGTCTTGGCG
>JAYUYY010000738.1:0-9672 GCA_043752225.1 Sandaracinaceae bacterium
GGCCACAAGTACGGCTACCGGACGTTCGACACGACTCGCGACGACATGTCGCGCAACACGCTGATCTTCGACTTCGTCACGATGGGCGAGCTGTTCCAGAACAACCATCACAAGTTTGGGATGTCGCCAAATTTCGCCGCACGCTCGTTCGAAATCGACCCGACATATCCGATCATTAGAGTGCTCGCGGCGTTGAAAATCATCGACCTCGGTCCCTCGCCGCAGTACGCCCGCTATCCCGCTCGTGACGCGGTAGCTTCATGACGCGGCGCTTCAGACGGTAGCTTCAGACGGTAACTCGCCGCGTAGCTGCGCGAGAGCGGCTCGCACCACATACAGAACGCAGGACACGATGGACTTCGGGATCAACCAGAGCATCGTTGAGGAGCTCTACCTCCGCTATCGAGACAACCCGCGCGCCGTCGATGAAACGTGGCGCCAGTTTTTCGATGACTTGGCAGAGCCTGAGCGCGACGAGCTCGGACGCTCGGCTCCCGCACGAGCCAGCAACGGCACGTTGGTCGGAATGCCCGCACCGACCGCAGAGCCGGTCGCGAAAGCGCGCAACGGCAATGGCCAAGCGGAAAGCCACGCACACGAGAACGGCAACGGCAGCGCGAATGGCAACGGCCATGGTGGAGCCGCGCGCGAGTACGACTCGATGCGGCCGAGCAGCGTCGACGAGATGTTCGGCGTCACGCGCGTACCGACGCTCTTACCGACCGGCAACGGAACGCTCGCGGCTCCCGATCAGCAGACGCTGAACCAGTACCAAGAGCGCGTCACCGCGCTGGTGCAGGGCTACCGCATGCGCGGGCACCGCTTCGCGCAGCTCGATCCGCTCGGCCTGATGCCGATCGATGCCAGCGAGCTCTCGCTCGAGCGCTTCGGCCTCGACGACGTCGATCCCGACACCGTGTTCGCGACCGGCAACTTCGCAGGCCGCGCGTTCATGCCGCTCAAAGAAATCGTGCGCCGTCTGAAAGAGACGTACACGCGCACGATCGGCGTCGAGTTCCGCAACATCGAAGAGCCCGAGATCCGCGCCTGGCTACAAGATCAAATGGAGCCGGTCGGCAACCGTTTGAGCCTGACGCTCGATCAACAGGTGCGCATCCTCTCGAAGCTGATCGACGCCGAGATCTTCGAGCAGTTCCTGCACACGAAGTACGTCGGCGCGAAGAGGTTCTCGCTCGAAGGCGCCGAGAGCCTGATCCCGACGCTCGAGCTGCTGGTCGACACCGCGAGCCGCGATGGCGTCGAAGAGGTCGTAATCGGCATGGCCCACCGCGGCCGGCTCAACGTGCTCGCGAACGTGATGGAGAAGAGCCTCAAGGAGATCTTCGCCCACTTCGAGGATGAGCAGCCCGAGCTGAAGATCGGCAAAGGCGACGTCAAATATCACCTCGGCTACTCGTCGGATCGCATCACCCCGTCCGGGCATCCGATCCACCTGACGCTCGCGTACAACCCGAGCCACCTCGAGTGGGTGAACCCGGTCGTCGAAGGCCGCGTGCGCGCCAAGCAAGATCGGCGCGGCGATCGCGAGCGCAAGAAGGTGTTGCCGCTCTTGATCCACGGCGACGCAGCGGTGATCGGCCAAGGCATCGTGCAAGAGACGATCAACCTCAGCGGTCTGCGCGGCTACTCGACCGGCGGCACCGTGCACGTGGTGGTGAACAACCAGATCGGCTTCACGACGGTCTGGGAAGACTCGCGCTCGAGCCGCTACTGCACCGACATCTTCCGCATGCTGCGCTGTCCGATTTTTCACGTGAACGGCGAGGACCCCGAAGCGGTCGCGCAGGTCGTGAAGATCGCGATGGAGTACCGCCAGCGCTACGCGCGCGACGTCGTGATCGACATCTATTGCTACCGCCGCTACGGCCACAACGAAGCCGACGAGCCTCGCTTCACGCAGCCGATCATGTACGAGGCGATCGATCAAAAGCCGACCGTGCGCGAAGTCTACGTGCGCAAGCTGGTCGAGCTCGGCAACTTCTCCGCCGAGCAAGCGAAGGAAATCGAGCGCACGCGCCAGCGCTTCCTCGAGTCGGAGCTGGAAGCCGCGCGCGTCGAGCACCTCGTGCCGCCGAGCTACTCGATGCAGGGCCTGTGGGCCGGTTATCGCGGCGGCAAAGAAGATCCAGCAGTCGAGGCCGCGGGCATCGACACGACGGTTCCGATCGAGCGCTTGCGCGAGCTGATGACGCGCGCCGGTCACACGCCGGATGACTTCACCGTGCACCCGAAGCTCGAGCGCTTGCTCGAGACGCGGCTTGACATGCGCGACGGTAAGAAGGCGCTCGACTGGGGCGCGGCCGAGATCCTCGCGTACGCGACGCTCGTCACCGAAGGCACGCCAGTGCGCTTGAGCGGACAAGATGCGCGCCGCGGCACGTTCAGCCACCGCCACGCCGTGCTGCACGACAACGTCACCGGCCGGCTCTACACGCCGCTCGCGTTCATGAGCGAGAAGCAGGCGCGCTTCGAGGCCTGGGATAGCCCGCTCTCCGAGGCCGGCGTGCTCGGCTTCGAGTTCGGTTACAGCCAAGACATGCCGGACGGGCTCACGCTGTGGGAGGCGCAGTTCGGCGACTTCTGCAACACGGCGCAGGTGATCATCGATCAGTTCCTCTGCAGCTCGGAGGACAAGTGGTACCGCTTGAGCGGGCTCGTCTGTCTCTTGCCGCACGGCTTCGAAGGCCAAGGTCCCGAGCACTCGAGCGCGCGTCTCGAGCGTTGGTTGAACCTGTGCGCCGAAGACAACATGCAGGTGATGAACCTGACGACGCCGTCGCAGTTCTTCCACGCGCTGCGCCGCCAAGTGCTGCGGCCGGTGCGCAAGCCGCTGATCATCATGTCGCCGAAGAGCTTGCTGCGTTTGCCCGCCGCCAGCTCGACGCTCGAAGAGCTCGCGACCGGCACCTTCCAGCGCGTGATCCCGGACACCTCGGTCGACGCAGCGAAGGTCAACAAGGTGATCCTGTGCTCGGGCAAGGTCTACTACGACCTCGCCGCCGCGCGCCGCGAGCGCAAGATCGACAACATCGCGATCGTGCGCATCGAGCAGCTCTATCCGCTGCGCGCCGAGCAGCTGCACAGCGTGCTCGAGCCCTACCGCGACGGCACGCCGCTCGTGTGGGTCCAGGAAGAGCCGTTCAACATGGGCGCCTGGTACTACATGCGCGCGCGCCTGCCGGAGATGCTGGAAGGCCGCTTCCCGCTCACTCACGTCAGCCGTCCCGAAAGCGCCAGCCCCGCGACCGGCTCGCTCGGCGCGCACAAGATCGAGCAAGCCCGCGTGATCGACGCTGCGCTCAGCTGAGTGCTCTTTTCGCAGCGCTCGTCGCGCCGGAGCTCGGTTGTTCGCAGCGCTCGTCGCGCCGGAGGTCCCCTCCGGGTCGCGCGAACCATTCGTCCTCAACCTAGGACCGCGAGAGTATTCGGCGCGGCCTAAATCGAGGCACGCCGGAGCGGGCCGAAATTTGCTCGAAACCCCACCTGTACAGCGCTGCAACTTTGCGCCATAGAAGCCTCCGAGCATTCGTGTCTGCGGTGGCCCGACTCAAGCTCGCCTGTGATTTCACGGCTGTTTTTCACGCAGTTTTCCGATCAGGCTGAGCAAGCGCGGCACACATTTCAGAATCACCTCGCGACACGAGGAGACGACCCACCGATGTCCAAAGTAGTCGAGACGGTAAGCACCGTCGCAATCCGCTTCGCTGGCGACTCCGGCGACGGCATGCAGTTAACCGGAACGCAGTTCACCGAGACGACGGCCTTAGCGGGCAACGACCTCTCGACGTTCCCGGACTTCCCCGCCGAGATCCGCGCACCTGCCGGAACGCTCGCCGGCGTCTCGGGCTTCCAGATCAACTTCTCGAGCGAGGCCGTGTACACGCCCGGCGATGCGCCCGACGTGTTGGTCGCGATGAACCCCGCCGCGCTCAAAGCGAACCTGCGCGACCTCAAAGCGGGCGGCATGTTGATCCTCAACACCGAGGCCTTCAACGCCAAGAACTTAGAGCGCGCCGGCTACGCGAAGAACCCGGTCGACGACGGATCGCTCACCGCATACCGCGTGTTCCAAGCCGACATCACCGGCATGACGCTCAAGTCGATCGAGGACCTCAAGCTCGGCAACCGCCTTGCAGTGCGCTGCAAGAACTTCTTCGCGCTCGGCCTCGTGTACTGGCTCTACAACCGCGAGATGCAGCACACCGAGAAGTGGGTCGAAGAGAAGTTCAAAGACCCGGTGCTGCGCGACGCGAACCTGCGCGCGCTCAAAGCTGGCTACAACTTCGGCGAGACCGCCGAGCTCTTTCAGATCAGCTACACGGTGCGCGAAGCGAAGATCGCACCCGGCAAGTACAAGAACATGTCGGGCAACGAAGCACTCGGCCTGGGCTTGCTCGCTGCGAGCGAGCTGAGCGGCCTCGAGCTGTTCCTCGGCACGTACCCGATTACGCCCGCCTCGGACATCCTGCATTTCCTCGCGTCGAAGAAAAGCTTCGGCGTGAAGACCTTCCAAGCGGAAGATGAGATCGCAGCCGTGTGCTCCGCGATCGGCGCGAGCTACGCGGGCGCGCTCGGCATCACCACCACCAGCGGTCCAGGCCTCGCGCTCAAAGGCGAAGCGATCGGTCTTGCGGTCATGCTCGAGCTGCCGCTCGTCGTAGTCGACGTGCAGCGCGCGGGCCCGAGCACGGGCATGCCGACCAAGACCGAGCAAGCCGACTTGATGCAGGCGATGTTCGGCCGCAACGGCGAGTGCCCGGTGCCGGTCGTCGCCGCGCGCAGCCCGGGCGATGCGTTCTTCGCTGCGATCGAAGCCTGTCGCATCGCGATCACGCACATGACGCCGGTGATCTTGCTCAGCGATGGCTTCATCGCGAACAGCGCCGAGCCGTGGCTCGTGCCCGACATGAGCAAGATCCCGCGCATCGACGTGAAGTTCCGCACGGAGAAAGAAGGCTTCGCGCCGTACCTTCGCGACGACAAGTTGGTGCGTCCGTGGGCGATCCCGGGCGTGCCCGGACTCGAGCACCGCATCGGCGGCCTCGAGAAGCAGAACATCACGGGCAACATCAGCTACGACGCGGCGAACCACGCGCTGATGAGCAAGATCCGCGCGGAGCGCGTGGAGAAGATCGCCGACGACCTCCCGCCGACCGAAATCGGCGGCGACCAAGAGGGCGACTTGCTGGTGATCGGTTGGGGTGGCACCACAGGTGCGATTCGCGCCGGTGTCGAGCGCGTACGCAACGCACCGGTACGCGGCGAGCGCCGTCGCATCGGCCACGTGCAGCTGCGCCACTTGAACCCGTTCCCGAAGGACCTCGAAGCGATCATGAAGCGCTACAAGCGCGTGCTCGTGCCCGAGCTCAACATGGGTCAGCTCGTGAAGCTCTTACGCATGCGCTACCTGGTCGAAGCGACGAGCTACGCCAAGATCGAAGGCATGCCGTTCAAGGAATCCGAAATCGTGGATGCGATTCGTGCTGAGCTCGAGCCGCGCGCGGCCTCGCGCGATGAGTTGGAATCGCGCGGGTCCTCGCGCGAAAAGCTGGAGGTGAGCTGATGACCCGCTTGATCCCGTACCCGCAAGTTAGGCAGACCGACGCGACCGCGCAGACCAAGAAGGAGTTCACCTCCGATCAAGAAGTGCGTTGGTGCCCGGGCTGCGGCGACTACGCGATCCTCGCGCAGGTGCAGCGCATGCTGCCGACGTTCGGCGTGCCGCGCGAGAAGTACGTTTTCGTCAGCGGCATCGGCTGCTCGAGCCGCTTTCCGTATTACCTCGACACGTACGGCATCCACAGCATCCACGGTCGCGCACCCGCGATCGCGACCGGCGTGAAGGCTGCGAACCCCGAGCTCACGGTGTGGGTCGTGACCGGCGACGGCGATGGCCTGTCGATCGGCGGCAACCACTTCATGCACGTGCTGCGGCGCAACGTGGATCTCAAGCTGTTAATGTTCAACAACCAGATCTACGGCTTGACCAAGGGCCAATACAGCCCGACCTCGCCGCTCGGTAAGAAGGCGAAGTCGACGCCGATGGGCTCGATCGACTATCCGGCTGATCCGGTCAGCGTCGCGCTCGGCGCCGGTGCGACGTTCGTCGCGCGCACGCTCGACGTGCACGTCAAGCATCAGCAAGAGATGCTCAGGCGTGCGTCGCTGCACAAGGGCACCGCGTTCGTCGAGATCTACCAGAACTGCAACATCTTCAACGATGGCGCGTTCACCAAGCTGACCGACAAAGAGACCCAAGCGGATTCAGTGCTCGAGGTCGAGCACGGCAAGCCGATGCGCTTTGGCAAGGACCGCAGCAAGGGCATCGTGCTCGACGGCCGGTTGCATCCGCAGGTAGTCGATGTCGCGACCGTCGGCGAAGACACGCTGCTCGTGCACGACGAGACCAACGAGCTGTGCGCGCTGGTGTTGAGCCGGCTCGGCGGCGACGGCCTGCCTACGCCAATCGGCGTGCTCAAGTCGATCCAAAAACCTTCTTACGAAGCGATGCTCTGCGACCAAGTCGAGCGCGCCGTACAGAAGGGTCGCGGCAGCGTCCAATCGCTCCTCGATGAGGACTCGTGGGTGGTCGGCTGAGCGCTGTCGCTGTCGCCGGTCGTGCCAGGCGTGCCGGGCATTGCCCGCAACGAAACGCTGCGTAGGCTGTTGGAGCCCAGCGGCTTATCGCCCAACGTTCGTCCAAATGGACAGCCGAAGGTTGCTAAGCCATCCTACTGGCTCCGGAGGACGCATGACGCGCACTGCGAATTTGGGTGATATCGCAGCACGTTGGACCAAGGCCGCACTGCTCACGGGCGTGCTCATGGCGGGTCTAGCGGGCTGTCTCACGGTGGCCGACGACGAAGGTCCAATCCTGTCCATGGAGCTGTTCTGGGACGAGGAGACCGGCAACGATTTCTCCGGCGGGACCTGCGACAGCGCCGACGTCGATCGGATGGCCTGGACGCTGCTCGACGCCAACGGCGACGAGGTCGCCTCGCACACCGACGAGACCGATGCCGATTCGCAGCCCTGCTTCAACGCGATCGACATCATCGACCCCGGCCCAGGCAACTACGAGCTCGAGATCAGCGGCCTCGACGACGACGGCCGCGAGCTTTGGACCGCGACCTGCAGCGACATGGACGTGCTGCGCTTCGACGTCTCGTACAACTGCGAGATCGAGCGCGATTAGCGCCCTGCCGCTCGACTGAGCGCGCGCTACACTCTCTGGTGCGCGAGGACCGCGCCCATAACTAGCCACGCGCTTCATGCCTCGCATCACGCCTACCGTTAAGCAGATCCTGATCGGGTTGCTCGTCGCCTATGTGGCGCAGCTCGTGCTCGAGAACTGGCTCGACCTGCGCGTGTTCGGCTGGCTCGCGATGACGCCCGGCGGGTTCATGCCGTGGCAGCTCGTCACATACGTGCTGGTCGATCGCAATCACCCGGTGATGTTCCTGCTCGGGCTGTTGTTCATCTCGTGGTCGCTCTCGCAGTTCGACATTACGTTTGGTCCGCGCCGCACATGGCAGCTGTGTTTTGCCGCCGCGGTATGCGCGAGCGTGCCCGCCTGGATGCTCGGCTTCGTGCTCAGCGATGCGACTCCGCTGTATGGCGCGACGCCGCTTTGGTATGGCGGCATCGCCGCGACCAGCTGGCTCGATCGCGGAAGGCCCGTTTCGCTGTTCGGTGCGGTCAGCATGACGGCGCAGCAGTTCCTGCTGTTGCTCGTCGGCATCTCGGTGATGATGTTCCTCGCGAGCAAGAACGAGACGCAGCTGGTGGGCGACCTCGGCGCGCTCGGCGGCGGCATTCTCTTCGCGCGCTGGCTACGCAAGCCGCGCGGGCCGCGCAAGCCACCACCGCGTAAGGCGCCGCGCACGGGCGGCTTCAAAGTGATTCAGGGCGGACAGGACGAGAAACGTTTCCTTCACTGACCAGCGGGATGACCGCGAACAAGGCCAGCACGCTCGCAGAGAAGAACAGCACCGGATAGCCGTAGTGCTTCGCGAGCAAGCCCCAGCCCAAGCCGCCGGCCGCCATGCCGACGTTGAACGCGCCGTTGTACAGCGCCATGCCCAAGCCGCGGCGCGACGCAGGCACGGTCTCGAGCACCAGCGCGTTGAGCGTTGGATACAAGACGCCGTGCGCGGTGCCGAAGACCGCGCCGTACATCCACAAGAGGTTTGGATCGAGCCACGCGCACAAGAGCGCGGCGAGCGCGTAGAGCACGACCGCACCGAGCGAGACGCGGCGGCGACCGTGCCGATCGCCGAGCCCTCCGAACAGCACGCGGCAGGCGACTGCGGCGACGGTGAAGCCGATGAAGAAGAGCCGCACCTCGTGCGCGCCGCGCGCCAGTGCAAACGGTTGGATGAAGGTGAACACGGCCGAGAACACCGCGCCCGCGAGCACCGCGACCACGAGACAGCGCGTGAGCATCGGCCTTTGAATCGTGCTCGGCGCGCGGATCTCGGAAGGCGCCGGCTCGGGCGCAGGCGCCTCGGAGATCGCGAGCGGAAGCGGCGGCTGCGGTGCCGGATCGCTGACCGGACGCAGCGGCGCATCGCGCAATGCGAACGAGAGCGCGAACGCGATCAACGAGCTCGCGATGCCGAGCGCGAACACCACGTGCCAACCGTGCGTGTCCGCGAGCGGCTCGGCGACCGCTGTCGCGACCGCGTTCATGCACACGTTGGCGGCGCCGAGCCAACCGATCGCTTGGCCCAGCCGCGCGTGCGGCGCCCAGTCGGCCATCAATGCGGCGCTGGCATTGAACGCGAGCACGAACGCCATCGCGACCAAGCCCTGCAGCGCAAACAAGAGCACGCCGACGTGATCGACGAACATGTAGCCGATCGAAAGCAGCGTCACGAGCGCGCAGCCGATCCGGAAGAACAGTTTGCGGCCGAGCCGATCGATCCCGGTCGCCGCGAACGGCACGACCATCACGCCTGCGATGCCGGCCACCGCGCCGGTGAGACCGATCGTCTCGGGGCCTGCGCCGAGCACGACGGTCTGGAACTTCGGGGCCAGCAGGTACAGCGACCAACCGAAGCCAAACGCGCTCTGCGCGATCAAGATCAGCGCGACATCGCGGTTCAAGAAGCCGCCGGTCGACGGCTCGGACGCGACGCTTCTCACCTTGGACCCGCGGTCGGTGTAGCCGCTGTGATCCTTGCCGGTCAAGGCGGCAGACGCGACGCCGCGAGCGCGCAAACGGTGATAAAACGTCAGCCAATGCGCTGGCTGAATAGGGCCAAGCTCCGAACCGCATGGCTGGGTGTGCTGCTGATCGAGTCTGCGGCCCTTGGCTGCGGCGACGACAGCCCCCAAGTACCGTTCAAGCTCGGAACGCAAGGCGCTGCTTCGGGCAAGGCCGCGCTCACGCCGGCACAAGGCGATCCAGCGCAAGGCGAGAGCTATCCGGTCGCGACGCAACGCATCCAGCTGCGCGGTCATTCGCTCGCGCTCGCGACGCACACCTTTCGGGCCGCGCTCGAAGCCGACCTGAATGCCGACGGCAAGCGCGATGCGCTGCTGCTGCTGCAGGACGAGCGTGGCGTGCCCCTGCTCGCGGTCGCGCTCGCCGATGCCGAAGGGCTCGGCAGCGTCGATCTCAAGGGTGCGCTCGTCAGCGACGTCGGG
>JAYUYY010000739.1:0-3877 GCA_043752225.1 Sandaracinaceae bacterium
TGTTCCGGCTCGACCGCGCGGGCGAGCACGTCTGGCACTGGTTCTATACGTCTCCGCTCCCCGAGTCGGTCGGCGAGGTCGCGATCGATTCCGCCGGCAACGCGTACGTGGGATTCGGCTTGTTCCGCGGCGGCAGCGGCCTAAATCCGTTCAACCCCATGTCACCGGGGCGGTATGCGAGACTCGGCGTCGTGACCAGCTTCGACAGTGCGGGACGCGTGCGGTGGAGCCGTGATGCCGTCGGGCTCGAGCCGACCGAGAGCTCGCAAGTCGACGGGCTTTTGTTCGCGCCGGACGTAACGCTGGGCGCCACCGTGCGCGGTCACCGAGCGACCATCCGACCGTGAGAATCGCCTTCGCAATCGCGCGCATTTTGTTGTTGCCGGTGCTGTGGCTGGTGAGCAGCAGCGCGCTGGCGCAGGCGACCGCGGAGGCGCCCGCCAGCACCACCGGCGCGGTTGGCGCGCGCCTGCAATACACGCGCGACGACGCCGCGAGCCGCTGTCCCGAGCCGCGTGCACTGCAAGATGCGGTGAGCAGCCAGCTCGGCTATCCGGTGTTCGAGCGCGAGCCGATCACGCATCACGTGAGCATTCAGATCGCAGCTCAGAAGCGCGGCTTGCGCGCGCAGATCGAAGTGCGCAAGAGCGATGGCACGCCGCTCGGCTCGCGCGCGATCGAATCGCCGAGCAGCACGTGCGAGGAGCTTGTCCTCAGCGCTCGTGCTCGCGATCGGCATCGCGCTCGACCCGACTCGTTGGCTCGCGCCGCGAGCTCCAGCACCCAAGCCGAGCATCGTCGAGTGCCCGGCGCCGACGGTGTGCCCGGTGCAGCAGGCGACCGACACGGAGAGCCCATTCACTCCGCCGCCTGCTCCACCGGATCCGGTTGAAGAGCCCTCATCGTTTCGAAGCTTTGGGATCAGCGCCGGCATCGGCCTGGGGGCAGGAGCGCTGCCCGCGATCTCCAGCGCAGGCCTGATCGATCTATCCGCGCGCTGGACCCGTGCGAGCATTCATCTCACCGGTGTGGTTCACCCGAGCGCGAGCGGGGGCGGGGCTTCGGTCGGCGGTCTCTCGCCTACGGGTGATGCCGTCGAAGGCCAGCTCTTGCTCGGACAGCTCGCGGTGTGCGGCATGGTGCCGCTCCACGCGCGTTTGGATTTCGGCGCGTGCGCGCTCGGATCGGTGGGCAGCTTGCGCGGAATCGGCACGGCCAGCGGCGCGCGCGTTGCGACCGCGGCTGCCGGCGCACAAGTCAGGCTATCGCTCGAAGTACGACATCCGCAGCGCCGCCCGTGCCCAACGGCCTAGGCATGGAGCCGCCGCAACCGAAGCGCGCGAGCGTTGCGAGCGCGCGCGAGCTGCCTTCGGCCCATGTCGGCGACCGCGATCTCGGCGATCGCGATCTCGGCGCCGAGCGTCACCTGATCGAGCTCGCACACGCACCGCTCGCACGCGGTCGCGCTGACGAAGCGCTCATCGCGCTCGAGCGGCACGCGCGGCGTTTTCCGAAAGGCCGCCTCGTCGAGGAACGCGAGAGCATGCGCATCGCGACCTTGGTGGTGCTCGGTCGCAACGATGAAGCCAAGCGCTTGGCCGCACGCTTCCAAGCTCGATACCCGACCAGCCTGTTTGCACCGATCGTGCAGCAAGCGTTGCAGTCGATCCCTTGAGCGCGGTTACGGCCCGTACATATAGACGACGCCCGTGCCCGGCGTCGCACTCGCGGGCAACGACGCGCCGCCGACCACGTACATGCGACCGTCCAAGCTCGACGCGCCGACGCCATGCAACGGAACGGGCAGCGGCGCTCCGAAGCTCCATTCGCCGCGCGCGGGATCGAAGCGCTCGACCGTGTCGCGCACGCTGAACGGCACGATCAGCACCTCGCCGCCTGCGACGTAGATCTGACCTGACACGACCGCCGCGCCAAAGCCGCTGCGACCTTCTTGCATGTCGACGCCCGCGCTCCAGACGTTGGTAGCGGGATCGTAGATCTCGACAGAGCTGTAGACCGATCCGATGCCAGCGCGCCCGCCGAGCGCATAGATCTTTCCGTTGAGCGCGACCGCAGCGACGTGGTCGCGCGTGATCGAGAGCGGCGCGAGCTCGCTCCACTCATCGTCGGCGGGCTCGTAGCGCTGCAACACCGGGCTGCTCGGGCCGGTGCCGCCGACGATGTAGAGCGCGCCGTTCAACGCGACCGCGGCCGCTGAGTAGCGCGCATGGATCATCGAAGCGCGCGGCGACCACTCGTCCGTGCTCGGGTCGTAGGCAAAGGTTTCAATGCCGCGACCACCCGTCAGATAGATGAGCCCGTCGAGCGCGCCGAGCGATGGATGCTCCATGTCGATCGGTAGATCCGGAAGCACCTGCCATGTGTCCGTGCTCGGGTCGTACACGTCGAACGCGCGCAGACCACCGAAGCCGCCCGCAGCGTAGATAAGGCCATCGAGCTCTGCCACCGCGAGCTCCGTGCGCTCGGTGAGCATCTCTGCACCCATGCTCCACGTCGTCGGAAGCGGCCCGGTTGCAGCATCGAGCTCCACGCTCGCATCCACGTCGCCATCGCCGTCGCCGGCGTCGCTTACGGAGCCGCCCGCGCCGCCTTCGCCGCCCTGCCCGGCGTTCGGCTCGCTCCCGTCCTCGTCGCTCGCGTCGCCGCTGCCGGTTCCACCTTCGCCCGCGCTCGCAGCGGCGTCCGCCGTGCTGCCCGCTCGCGCGCCCGCATCATCGGAGAAGCCCGCTGCATCACTGCACGCTGCAATCGCGAACATCAGCAGACAAGCTGCGAAAGCTCGCCATTCGTTTGGTCTTTCTGTGCTTCGCGTCACGGACTCCACTCACCTCGCAACGACCTGACCGGCCACCCGCTCACGAGAGTAGGCACCGCCTGCGCGAGCGGAAGTGTCCATCCGGCGGAGACAGCTAGAGCGCGGCGATCGACCGCTCGAGCGCGGCCGCACGCGAGCGCGCTTGCGCCAAGCGAGCCGCGAACCCTTCGTCAGCGCGCTGCTCTGCGCTCTGTCCGCGCTGCCAGCGCTCGACCACGCGCTGGTGACCGACCACGAGCGCCGCAGCGCACGTGTCCTCGTCGTCGCAGGGATCGAGATCGGCGCAGAGATCGAGCGGCACCTGCGCTTCACACCACAGCGCGCGCAACCGTTCACCGGCCACCAGCGCGCGCGCGAGCTCTTGCGCATCGCGCGGCAGTGGAACGCGTGGGTAGTCGGTCCGCAACCAGCTCGCGTGCGTGGCTTGATAGTCGCGCGACGACAAGCGAGCCAGCGCGTAGCACGCGACCTCGTGCACGCTCAGCACGCGCTCCGCACGCTCGAACAACGCTGCTGCGGCGGCGAGGTCGAGATTCGCGCTGCCATCCGGCGCATGCGTCGGCACCGCGCGCGCGCGACACGACGAGCGCGTGGAGAGAAAGCTGTTGTCGACCGCATCGACGACCGCCGCGATATGGCGCCACGGCACGTCGCCGCGATCCTTACGCGCCGTGACGAGCGCAAAGCCACCCGCGCGCAACGACGCTTGCATCGCGAGCAATAGATCAGGACGCGGCCGATGGCAGAGCGGCGTGAGCGCTGCGAACCAGCGCGTGTCGAGCGGACGGTAGGCGATCTTCATCAACCAGCTCGCGTGATTGACATCTGCAGCGGTCTCGGCAGCGAGCGCGCGCATCACCGCTTCACGCGCGCGTTGAGGGTCGTAGTGCGCGAGCGCGCGCTCGGCCGCTTCGAGCTCGGGTCGGGACTCGCCCGCAGCAAACGCGCGCAAGCGCTCGACGAGCGCTTTGGCGCTCGCGTCGATCACCGCGGCGTCGCGATTCGTCTGCACGCCTTCGCGATGAAACGGCATCAGCTCGC
>JAYUYY010000740.1:0-3877 GCA_043752225.1 Sandaracinaceae bacterium
CTCGGCGTTACCGAAGCGTGCTGTGTTCGCGTGCAGGTGATCGCGAAGGTTCCCATGTGGGGACTCGCGTGCGAGTGCGTGCGAGTGCGTCCTGCCGGCGCGGTTGTTCTTGAAACGCCCGAGTTTCCTTAACGATCGCTCAGCCGCGCTCCGTATAATCGAGCTTCTTTTTCCGCCGTCGTGTCGGCGATTACGGTCCGCGGATGTATCGCGGCGAGGTTTCCGAATGGCGCAGAAGCCCGCGCACAAAGAAGCTCCCAACGAGAACGCGCGACCGGACGAGCTATCGACCGCGATCGCCGCTGTAGAGGACGCTCCGAGCGATCTCGGCGCGTGGGATCGTCTCGACGAAGCGCTCGAGCGCGTGCAGCGACCGGAAGACGCCGCTGCGTGTTATCTCGCTGCGCTGCGCGCGGACACGCCGCGCGAGCTGCTGCACGAGATCGGTCAGCGCGGAGTGCGCTTCTTCGAGACGTGGTTCGGTGAAGGCAGCAGCGAGCTGCCCTCGTTCCTCGAACGCGTGCTCAAGCTCGACCCGCGCGCGCACTGGGCGTTCGAGCGCTTGACCGTCGCGCATACGGTGGGCGGCCGCTTTGCGGATCTGCTCAGCGCGTATGACTGCGCGATCGAGAGCGCGGACGAGACCGCGCGGCGCATGAAGCTGCTCGAAGAAGCAGCGCAGGTCGCAAAGGACTTCGCGCACGCGCCCGATCGCGCGATCGGATATCTGTCGCAGCTCCACGCGCTCGAGCCCGACAACTCGATGGTGGTCGCAGCGCTCGAGCGTTTGCTCGAACGCCAAGAGCGGTTTGCGGACCTCGCCACGCTGTGGACCGCGCGGCTCGGGGTGCAGCCGGACAAGCAGGCGCGGGAGAGCCGCGTGCGGATCGCGACGCTGCAGATCGAGCGGCTCGAGCAGCATGCGGCCGCGCTCGAGCAGATCAAGCACGTGCTCGCGAGCGCGCCGGGGCACGCGGGCGCGTACTCGCTTCTAGAGCGCATCGTCGGGGCGGAAGCGGCGCAGTCTTCTGCGCGCAAAGAAGCGCTCGCGATCACGCGCAAGCACTTGCTCGAAGAGCACAAGGCGCAAGAGCTGGTGCGTGTGCTCGAGCTGAGCCTGCTCGGCGCCGATGTCGTCGATCAACGCGCGCTCTTGCGCGAGCTCGTGGAACGTTTGGTCGAGCTCGGCGAGGACGAGCGCGCGCTGCGCCATCAGGCGAAGCTAGTCGTGCTCGATCCGCTGCCCAAGGAACGCGAGACGCTCGCGACGCTTGCGGCGCGCACGCGCGAGCCCGCGATCTTGGTCGACGCGCTTTCGGCCGCGGCGGACGCGAGCGGCGATCCGACGACGGCTGCCGAGCTCCGGCTGCGCGCGGGTCACGCATCCGAAGAGCTGCTGAGCGATGCGCCGCGCGCGATCGGGCTGCTCGACGACGTTTTTGATCGCGGGCCGTCGCAAGCGATCGTGTTGCAAGCCGGCAGGCGGCTCTTGCCGTTGCTCGAGCGCACGGACCGTGCGGAGCGAACGCTCGAGGTGCTCGGCAAGCTGAGCGAGCTGGAGGGCGACGAGGCCCACAAGCGCGTGTTGCTTGGCAAGGTCGCGCGGCTGGCGGAGAAGGTCGGCGATCGCGGCCGCGCTGAGCTGGCGTGGCGCGCGCGGATCGCGGCCGACGTCGATGATCTCGAAGCGCTCGAAGCGCTGATCCGTTCGGCCGAGGTCGCCGGCGACTATGCGCGCTTGTGCGAGCTGCTCGAGACGCGCGTGAAGGCCAAGGGCGCAAGCGAGCAACGCCGCGCGGACTTGGTGCGCCTCGCGCGCGTGTACGACACGCAGCTCACCGATCTGTCTGCAGCGATCGCGACCTGGCGAAGGGTCGAGCAGCAGCTGGGCGAAGACGCCGAGTCGCTCGCTGCGCTGACCGATCTGTTGAGCCGCGCGGAGCGCTGGCAGGAGCTCGCCGATACGCTCAGCCAAGCCGCCGATCGCCAGATCGCGCGCTTCACCGAGCTGCAGGCGCGGCTCGGTGACGCATATCGCGAACGGCTCGATCATCCTGAGCTCGCAGCGGAGCGCTATCGCTCGGCGTTGCAGGCGAGCCCGCGTGATCCAGCCGCGCTGGTCGGCCAACGGGCGTTGCTCGAGGACGCGCGGTCGCGTGCGGTCGCGGTCGTTTCGCTCAATGATGCGTACGCGAGCAGTGATGCATGGCGTGAAACGCTCGCGTTGCTCGAGCCGCGGCTCGCGGTCGCGACGACGGCGCAGAGCAAGGCGGCGATCTTGGTCGAGAGCGCCGTGCTGTACGAGCAGCGCGCCAATGATCCGCGCGAGGCGTTGGCCTGTTACGCGCGCGCCTTTGCGCTGACGCCCGACGATCGCAACGTCGAGCGCGAGATCCGCCGCTTGGCCGAGCAGCTCGGCGCATGGACCGCGGTCGTGCAGGCGTATCGCGACACGATCGCGAGCTTGCCGCGCGAGACGCCGCGCATGGCTGAGCTGCGCCACGATGAAGGGCGCATCCTCGAGCTGCGCTTGCACGACATGCCTGCGGCGCTCGACGCGTACTGCGCGGCGACTGCGATCGCGCCCGGCCGTGAGGACCTGGCGGCTTCGGCAGTGCGCGCGGCGGCGGCCCTCGGCAAGCTCGAGAAGGCTGCAGCGCAAGCGGTCGCGTGCATGATCGCGCGCGGCGAGCTCTTGGTCTCGTTGCTCACCGCGCTCGAAACCGCGGCCGAGGTGCAGAACACGGTCGCCGCTCTGTGTCAGACGCTGACCGAAGCAGCTCAACAAGCGGCGGTGCAGCCGACGCTCTCGCGCGCGCTCCACGTGCGCGTCTCGATGTTGCAGCTCGATAGCTTGAGCGATGAGGCGGAGGCGGAAGCCGCGCTGGTGCGCGCGGTGCACGTCGACTCGAGCGACATCGATACGCTGGTCGCGCTCGCCGATCTGCAGCGCAAGCGCGGCGAGCTCGGGCTGTGCGAGACGCTGGTGTTGCTCGGTAAGCTGCGCCCCGATGATCTCGATCCATGGCACGAGGCTGCCGAGACCGCGGTCAAGGCGCGCACGACCGAAGGCGCAGCGCGCAACGAGCTGAGCAGCAGCCGCGCGATCGCGATCTTGGAGCAGCTCTACGATCGCGCCTCGGCGATGTTGCGCCGGGCGCAAAAAGCCGCGGGCAAGGTGACCGCCGAGCACGCGGTGCGGGCCGCGCTCGATGCGCTGACCGAAGCGCTCGGCGCGATCGGTGAGCACGAGCGCGTGCTCGGACTGTACCTCGCGTCGAGCACGCTGCCGGTGGCGGAAGCGTTCAAGCGCGACGACTTGCGGCGCGCGGCCGCGATCGCCCACGGCGTGCTCGGCGACGAAGCGCGCGCGATCGCGCTCTACCACGACCTCGTGCAGCTCGATCCGCGCGACAAGCAAGCGCGCTCGGTGCTCGCGACGCTGTATGAAGCCAAGGATCGCTTGCCGGACTTGCTCGCGCTGCGCCGCGACGAGCTCAAGCTCGCCGAAGACGAGCCGACGCGCATCGAGCTGCGGCTCGAGATCGCGCGCAAGCTCAGCGAGCTCGAGACCCGCGGTGGCCAGCAAGAGCTGCTGATGCAGAACTTGCGCGCGCAACCGGGTCATGGGCCGACGCTCGACGCGTTGACCACGCTGCTCGACGCGCGCGGACGGCACGCCCAGCTCGCGGAGCTGCTGTGCAGCCAAGCGCGCTTGCTCGTCAAGCACGGCCAACCGGCGCGTGCGGTCGAGCTGCTCGATCTCGCCGCGACGCGCTACGAGCGCGAGCTGCGCGACGTCGAAGCGGCGATCGAAGTGTTGCGCGAGCTGCACGAGCTCGCGCCTGAGGGGGATGCCAGTGCGGCGCTCGCGCGC
>JAYUYY010000741.1:0-3873 GCA_043752225.1 Sandaracinaceae bacterium
GGTCGGGATGATGAACGTCGTGATGCCCTTGTGGCCGATGTTCTTGGTGGTCATCGCGAACAGCACGATCACGTCGGCGTGCGGGCCGTTGGTGATGAAATTCTTCGAGCCGGAGATCACCCAGTGATCGCCGTCCTTCTCCGCGAAGGTCGCCATCGTGCCAGCGTCCGAGCCGCTCATCGGCTCGGTCAAGCCGAAGCAGCCGAGCTTCTGACCCGACGCGAGCGGCTTTAGGAACTCCTGCTTCTGAGCTTCGCTGCCGTAGCGCGAGATCGGATCGCACACGAGCGAGTTGTTCGCGCTCATGATTACGCCCACCGACGCGCACGCGCGGCTGACCTCTTCCATGGCCAGCGCGTAGCCGACGTTGTCGAAGCCAGCGCCGCCGTAGCTTTGATCGATCGCGATGCCGAGGAAGCCGAGCTCGGCCAGCCGCTTCACGAGATCGGTCGGCCACAGGCTTTCCTGGTCGAGCTGCTTGGCGCGCGGTGCGACCTCACGTTCAGCAAAGTCTCGCGCGGTTTGCTGCAACAACGCCTGCTCTTCAGAAAGCTCTAGATCCATACGCCTCCAGCGGTTCCAGACGCCGGGGTGTATCACAGGAAGCGCGCCGATTAGCGCGGGCCGTGAGCGCTCGGTAGCGCGCGCCGGCTTCGGGGTTCTCCGTGCCGTGCACGAGCGCGCTGCACACGCTGATGCCTTCCGCCAACGTCGCGGCCGCTTCCAAGTACTGATCGGCGAGCAACACCGGCACGGTCTGCGCGCTCGCGGTGTTGTCGAACAAGCCGACCTCGGTGTCGGTCGCGAACGCGCGCGCCGGAGCGTTCGTATCGTCAAGAAAATCGTGAGCCGTGTTGTCGTACTCGGTATGCGTGAGTCGACGCAGAAGCGCGGCGCGCTCGCCGTACGAGGCTCGCACGCGAGCATGACCACGCGGCGCGCAAGCCGGCAAGAGGCGTAGCGCTCGCGTGCGAACCGATTCCATGCCAATGCAGCGCGTGCCGTTGCCGCAGCGCTTACAGGGCGTGTTCTTCGACTTCCACTGGGAGATCGCGAAGGTCTGGGCGCTGCCCACGCCGGTCTCGGTTGTCCCGTTCGCAGAGCTGGCGTGGCACTTGGAGCTCACGATCTGGACGACCGTGCGCAAGCAACCGCTCTTCGATCTGGCACCTGCGACCGTGCTCGGCGCGCCCGAGCGCTACCCCGATCACTATCAACGTATCCTCGCCGCGGACGTCGCGTACCCACTCGAGCTGTTCCGCAACGGCGCGCGCTGGGTGATCCTCGATGGGTACAACCGTTTGTCGCGGCACAAGCTGCAAGGCCTGCACGAGGTCCGCGTGCGCATGCACCCGGCGGAATACAAAGCGCGCATTGCACGCGAGAAGTAGCGCAGCGCACTACTCGCGATTCGCTTCAGCGCAGCGACGCCGCCAGCTCCGCCGTCAGGGACAGCGGCGCGTCGAAGTCGCGCGACATCCGCACCTTGCCCTTCCACTGGCCCAGTCGACGTTGCTTGGGGCGCACGGGTACGAGCCGAGCGACCCGCGTACCGTCGCGCGTTAGCACGATCTCTGCTCCCGCTTCGACTTCCGACACGAGCTGCGACAGCGTCGTCTTGGCCTCGTTCATGTCTACGATTCTCGACATCACGTTAGCCTCGCAAGCGTTACGACCCTCAGCACAGGTGTGAACTATGCACGCAGGACGCGTTGTGGTCATCAACGGCCCCTCAAGCTCGGGAAAGACCGCGATCGCGACCGCAACGCGCGACCTCGTCGGGCCGCAGAGCGTGGCATTGTCGATCGATCAGCTTTTTGGATGTGTCCATGGCGAACGGGCAAACGACTGGTCGTTGTTCGCAGCTCTCACATGCGCCCTATTCGACTCGGCCGCCTCGTTTGCACGCAGCGGGTTCCATGTGATCGTCGACACCGTCTTCGAACGCGAAGCGTGCATTGACAGCTGTCTGGAGTCGTTGGCGTCCACTGACCTACTCTTCGTAGGTCTCACGTGTCCGATCGATGTGCTCGAGGAGCGCGAGCGCGCTCGCGGAGATCGCACGCAGGGGCTCGCTCGAAACCAAAGCTCGCGAGTGCACGACCACGCGATCTACGACCTTTCGATCGACAGCTCGCAATGCGGCGCTCGTGATTGCGCCGAGCGCATTCGAGACCTGCTGCTCAACTCGCCATGCCGCGCGGTGACCGAGCTCGCGCGCTCACGCGGCATTCCGCGTTCGAGTCGCTAGACACGAGGCGTGCGACTCGGTGTCTAGAGCAGCGGGCCGAGCGCCTTCTTCGCGCGCTCGGCGTATTGGCCGGTGGGCTCGAGCTCGAGGTAGCGCTTGAACGCGGCAGCGGCTTGCGGGGTGCGGCGGCCGCCGTCGGCTTCGCCGAGCCCGAAGTAGGCGTCACTCGGTACGCCGGGGATCTTCACGGCTTCGGTCAGCGCGCTGCGCGCGGAGTCGAGATCGTTGCGCTTGCCGCGTTGGATTTGCGCGTGGCCCTTGGCGGCGAGCGCGCGCGCGTGCCACTCGGGAGCTCGCAGGCGCGTCGCGAGCGACTTCTCGGCCTGTTCGATCAGCTCGAGCGCGTCGTCCGGGCGCTCGGCGCGCAGGTGAACTTCGGCGCGGCCGATTAACGCTTCCGGAAGATCCGGATCGATCGCGAGCGCGGCTTCGAACGCGCCCGCAGAGGCATCGACTTGCTCGACGCCGTAGAGTGCTTCGCCGTAGAGCGCGAGCGTGAGCGGGCTGCGCGGCTCGACTTGCATGATCGGGCCGAGCAGCGTGACGGCCTCGCCCGGTTTGCCCGCAGCGATCGCGAGCCGTGCGCCGGTCTCGCGCGCGGTCGCGCCGGCGCGCTGCGCTTCGGGGATGCTCTGCAGCTGCACGGCGGCGTCGGCGATGCGACCCAAGCCGATCAGCGCTTCGATGCGACCGAGCCGGCCGGCGAGCGGCGCTTGACGGCTGAGCTCTTGATAGAGCGCTTCGGCTTCGGCGAAGCGGCCGGTGTCGAGCAACAGCGCGCCCAACGCGATCACCGCTTCGGTGTATCCGGGCGCAAGCTCGATCGAGCGACGCAGCGCAGCCTCGGCGCCGCGGGCATCGACCGCCATGCGGCGCGCGCGACCCAGCAAGTAGTGCGCTTCGGGATCGTCGGGCGCGGCGAGCACGAGCTGCTCGAGCGCGCGCTTGCCGGCTTCCACGTTCGAGCTGCCGAGCGCGATCTCGCCGAGCGCGGCGAGCGCTTGCGCATCGCCCGGTGCGCGCGACACGAGCTTCTCGGCCTCGCGCAGGATCTTCGGCGTGGGCTCGAGCGCAGCAGCCAGGCGCAGCTTGAGCGCGCGCGCGGCGATGTCGTCGGCGTGCGCGGTGAGGTACGTGTCGAGCATCGCGAGCGCCGCGCGCTCTTGCTCGGCCTCGCCGGAGCCGAGCGCGGCGCGAGCGCGCAGGAGCACGACGCTCGGGTCGGTCGCGGGCAAGTCCGCGAGCAACGCGAGCGCAGCCGGCGCTTCGCGGCGCGCGAGCAAGATGCGCGCGAGCAACACGCGATACGAAGGTGAGCCAGGTGCAGCCGAGACCGCGGTGCGCGCGGCTTGCGCTGCGACGCCGAGCTCGCCTGCGCGTTGCGCTTCTGCGGCGAGCAAGGCCAAGAGCGCCGGCTCGTTGGTGCCGGTGGAGAGCGCGTCGGTGACGGCCTTCGACGCGGCGTCGGTCTCGCCCTTGCGCTCTGCCAGGCGCGCCTTGGCGAGCGCGACCAGCAAGCGATCGATCGGCGCGGCGGTCTTCGCGCTCTGCTCGAGCGGCGCGAGCGCGCGCAGCGCGGCATCCGGCTCCTGCGCGTCTGCGCTCAGGTTCGCGAGCCACAT
>JAYUYY010000742.1:0-3868 GCA_043752225.1 Sandaracinaceae bacterium
GCAGCTTGAGGTTGATCACGTTGAGCCGGTAATAGAGGTCCTCGCGAAAGCGGCCTTCGACTACCTCGCGCTCGACGTCGCGATTGGTCGCGGCGACGACGCGGCACAGGATCGGAATCTCGTCGTGACCGCCGACGGGTCGGACGGTTCGCTGTTGCAAGACGCGCAACAGCTTCACCTGCAGCGTCAGCGGCAGCTCGCCAATTTCGTCGAGGAACAACGTGCCTGCGCCCGCGGCGCGAAACAGCCCTTCCTTCTTCGTATCGGCGCCGGTGAACGCGCCCTTTTCATGGCCGAACAGCTCGCTCTCGAGCAGCTGTTCGGGGAGCGCGGCGCAGTTGAGCGCGATGAACGGCTTGTCGGCGCGCTCCGCTCCATCGTGCAGGGCGCGCGCGATCAGCTCCTTGCCGGAGCCGCTTTCGCCGGTGATCAGCACGCTCGAGGGCGCGCTCGCGACGCGCTCGACCAAGCGCATGATGCGTTCGATCGCCGGGCTCTTGCCGACGACGTCCCCGCGACGAAAGCCCGCGCGCACGCGCTGCCGCAGCGTGCGGTTCTGCTCGACGAGCGCGCGCTTCTCGAGCGCCTTCTCGACGACGGCGATCAGCTCGTCGTTCTTGAACGGCTTTTGGATGTAGTCGTACGCACCCTCGCGCATCGCTTGAACCGCCTGAGCGGTCGTCGCGTAGGCGGTGATCATGATCACCTGCGTGGTCTCGTCGACGCGCTTGGCTTCGGTCAGAACGCCCATGCCCGAGCCATCGGGCATCGAGAGATCCGTGACGACGAGGTCGTAGCTCGCAGCCGCGCGCAGCAGCGCCGTCGCGCGTCGCTCGCCGTCCGCTACGTCCACTTCGAAGTTGTGGCGCCGCAGCAGAACGCGGAGCATCTCGCGCAAGCCCGCTTCGTCATCGACGACCAGGATGCGTCCAGGCATGGTCGCCTAACCTATCACGGCGGACTGAATGAGCGTGCCGTGCGATGGGCGGCCCGTCGCCGCTCGCCGCGCTCGTTCACGGCCGAAGCGATTCAGAAGCCGACGCCGCCGCGCGCGCTCTTCGACTCTTTGCGCGGGCCGACGAGCATCGCGTGTACGGCTTCGTAGGTGGTGTAAAACGTGCCCCGGTCCTTGGCTTCGATCTCGAGGTGTGTCTCGAAGAGGGCGACCGAAAGCACGCCTTGCAGCGCCATCGCGGTGCCGGGACGGCCGATGTAGACGGAAATCTCGTGCTCGTCCTGAGCAACGAAACGCTCGCTTTTGTCGCGTGCGTCCGCCTTGCGGTCGATCCCGGGGGCGCGGCCGAGAATGGCCTCTAAAGTCTCGCGTTGCATCGCGCGCATCCTCGCTGCGCTGATCCGCTGCGTCAAGCGCGACGTGAGCCCTCGCAGAGCTCCGGTATCGCAGCAAGCACACCGGCTGAGCGCGGGCGCTTACGCGTGGAGGTCCGTCGAGTTTTGTGCATACTCGCGCACGGGGGCGATTGTGAAGCGCGACGATACGTCGAGCACGGATTCGCGTGATGAAGAACGCAAGAGCACGCTGACGCCGCGCTTGCGCGCAGCGCACAAGCTCGAAGCGATCGGCAGTCTCGCGAGCGGTCTCGCGCACGAGATCAACAACCCGATCCAAAGCATCATGAACTACGCGCAGCTGATTCGTCGGCGCGCGGTGGATCCAAGCCTTCAGGAGTGTGCGGACGAGATCGCGCACGAGGCGCATCGCGTCGCGACGATCGTGCGCAACTTGCAAGCGTTCGTGCACGATCGCGAAGAAGCGCCGACCGAGGTGCGCGTGTCGGACCTCGTCGAGCGTGCATGCGCGCTGTTCGGCGCTGCGCTGCAAAAGGAAAGCATCGCGATCACACAGAGCTATGCCGCTGACCTGCCCGATGTGGTGTGCAAGCCGCGCGCGATCGAACAGGTGATCGTGAACTTGCTCATGGGTGCCCGCGATGCGCTCAACGATCGGTATCCAGCGGGTGGCAAAAACAAGCGTATGGTCGTCGAGGGACGAGTCCTCGATGTCGATGCGAGCGGCAAGCGCTCGCACGAGAGCCTTGCGAGCGAAGCGCGACCGATCGATGCACGACCGCCCGACGGGCGACTCGTGCGCCTGACGCTCGAGGATCAGGGCACGCCGATCGCGGATCGCGATATCAAGCGCGTGTTCGAGCCTTTCGCCGCGCTACCCGGACGCGACCAGGGCGCAGGCTTGGGCCTGGCCGTGAGCTACGACATCGCCCGCGCCAACGGCGGTGCTCTGAGCGTCGAGCGCGCCGCCGACGGCAACAGCACGCGCTTCCACCTGGATCTGCCCACGACTTTTCCGTAGCCGATCGTACGTGCGTGTGTGCGCCTTGAGTGAGCGCGCCAGCTGCGAAGCGAACGGGCCGTCATACTGCGGACTGAACGACCCGCGACGCGGTAGGATCACAGACCCTAGGATCCAACTCGCGAGTCGCGTTCGTGCACCCACTTGGCGGACACATCGGTTCGGAAGGCGATGGGCTTGGGCCCAAGCAGCCCGAGCTCTTCGATATCCACGTGATGCTCTTCGCGGGCGATCCCGAGACCACGGTCGCGGGCCTCGAGCGCTTCTTCTCGATCGATCGCGAGGCAGCCGAGCGGCTCGTGACAGACGTGCCCGTTGTCGTAAAGCGGGCGGCCGAGCCGGACATCGCAGCGGAGATGGTCGATGTGCTGAACGCGCTCGGCGCGCAGGTCGTGCTCTTGCCGGCAGCGTGCGCAGTCCCATCCGAGACCGACATCTTGGATTTCAAGACGCCCACGGAGCCGCCGCCGGCAGAATTCGCTGCGGACCAGGGAGAGCTCGAGCTCGAAGACATGCACGCGCAGCGCTCGCCGGCATGGGGCGCGCTCGAAAGTGAACGCGTGCGGGCTCATGTGCCGCCGCGTGAGCGCGCTGCGGAGCGCAAACGCGAGCCCGCTCGACATCGCGGAGCGACCGCAGACTTGTTGGCGGATGCGCCGATGGCCGAGCTGGATCTCGCCGCGCCGACTCGAAGCGACGAACCGAACGCGACATGGGGCGGCTCCGCGCCGGTGCGCGGTGGTGCCGCGCAACGCGCAGCTCGAGGCGCGACTTCAACCGCCGCACGTTCTGCACCGAGAAGACTCGAATCGTCGAGCTTGCCGCCGGCGCTTGGTCCAGAGACGGACGAGGGCCTCGTGATCGCGCCGCTCTATGAGCCGCACGAACGTACGCGCAACGAGCGTGCTGCGCCTGCGCCTGCGCAGCGCGTCGCGCCGGATCTAGGGCTTGGCTCGGTGCCTCCCTTGCCGGATCTGGGGCTCGGTGCGGTGCCGCCGCTGCCATCCATGGATCGGGAACGCGAACGCGCTCCGGCGATCGCAGGTATGCCGCCCATCCCCGGAGAGGCGAGCAAAGGCAAGCTGCGCGTACCGCCTCCGCCGCCTGCGCAGGCCACGCTGCTCGAGATGAGCTTGCCGCGGTCGTCGCTGCATCCTGCGCCGCATGCACGCAGAGGGCCGCCTGCCGTGCTCGGCGCGCCTGCACCGGCGCCTGCTCAACAGCGCAGCTTTTACGAGCGAACGATCGAAGCGGACGACGCGCTCAAGCTACCGAGCCTGAGCGCGGCACAGACCAGCGAGCCGCGCGCGGCGCAGACCAAGGCTGCGGCCGACGGATATTGGTCCGGACGGCGCGCAGCATCCGGTGCGGATGCGAATGAATCGGGGGGGCTCGGCGAGCCCGCCGCTGCGCCGCCGCCGGCGTCCGCAAACCACACCAACCATGAGCCCGCCAGCGCTCCGCAGGCGAGGTCCGCACAGGCAAAGTCCGGCGGTGGCGCTACCAGCGCGAGCAAGGAATCGCGCGGCGCGCGCG
>JAYUYY010000743.1:0-3867 GCA_043752225.1 Sandaracinaceae bacterium
CTGCCTCGTGCACGCGAGCCCGTGCAGCGTCGGCTTCGCAGGTTTCCCTGCGACCGATGTCTCCAACAAGCCGCTCGCGCTGCGCACGCCGCTCGCCACCGGCGGCGCGGTGCTGCCCCAGCCGTCCGCGATTCGGCGCATGAATGATCCAGCAGGCGAAGGCTGCGGCGCTGCAGGCGACTATGACCTTCGCTACCCGATGTCGCGCGGCCTCTATATCAATTCTCTCAAAGGCTTCGGCAGCGACTTCGCGAGCATCACTAACGTCGTGGATTTCTCGGACCCCGACGCGATCGCAGAGCTCACGACGCGCGAGCAAGACTTCACGCGCTGCGCGTGCGACCGACATTTCGCCGACGCGGCCGCGATCGCCTCGGGTGCCGTACCGCTCGACGACACCACCACGTGTCCAACACCGGGCCTAGCGGGCAGCTGCCAAGCGCCGATTCGCTCGTGCCCTTGAAACTAAGCGCAGCATGCAAACAACTGCGAGCAGCAGCACGAACGCTGGCATTGGCCCTCCGCGCACGCTCGCGACCGCGCAGCCCGACTCGGGGTCGATCGCAGGCGACTCACTCACCGGCCCGTCCGGATAGAGAAAGCAGGCTCCCGCCTCATCGTCTTCCGTGATCGCTCCTTGGCGCGGGTCATAGAGCGGATGCATCACGCTCGTCGCTGGCCCTTCGCACAGCGGTACGCCATCCGCGGGCTCGACCTCGCACGGGTGCGCGAGCCCGAGCAGATGCCCGAGCTCGTGCGTGAGCACGCCATCGAGATGCTCGCCGAGATCGCCGTCCCAGCCCACGGCCGCAGCGTTCAAGTAGATATCGCCTTCGATCAGCCGATAGCGTTCTTCCTCATACGCGGAGTACGTGACCGCGAGCGCGTCTTCCTCCGCAAGCAGGCTCCAGCCCGTGTGAATCCATTGCACGGTGTTCACGCCATCGCCGTCGGCGATCGGTCCGCTCGCCGCGCCCGCGTGCTCGAGCGCCTCGTGCGTGCACATCGCCGCATTCCAGCGCTCGATCGCGCGCTCGAGCGCGAGGCTGGTCTCCTCCGCATCGATCGGATCACGCGCTTGCGCGAACACCTCGATCGCGATCGGAAACTGCGACCAGGCGACCGGCGCGCCGCCCGCATCCGCGAGCTCGGGTTGATCCGTAAGCGTTCGATACGCGCGCGCCGTGCCCGACATGAACGACAGTACGATCAGCGCCGTGACGAATAGGAATCGCATCGAACCTCCCAGAGCCGGCAGTCCTAGCAGGCGCGCACGCCCCACTGAACCGTCAGCGCGATCCTGTGCGCGATCTGTTGCGCTCCCGACACTCGGTTGAGCCACGCGCACGCTCAGCCGTGCGCGCGCACGACCGTGAGGCCGTTGCGACCTTCAACGCAGATGCGCAGACCGGGGAACTTGGGCAGATACGCGAGCGACGGTGGCTCGGTGCGCGAGCCCTTCTTGAGCATGTGCAAGGTCACTTGCCCGCGTTCGAGGTCGTACTCGGCGCGGTAGCTCGCGTCGCCCACGCTCACCGTAAGCGGATAGTCGCCTTCGATCGTGCTGCGCGATTCGTACGGCAGCTCGGGCGCGAGAAAGTCGTTGGCCGAGAGCATCGCGAGATCGTCACCGCTCTCGACACCCAGCGTGCTCACGCGCTCGAGCAGCCAATCTTCCAGCTTCGGCACGGACTGCGCGCTCTTGACTCCCGCCGGATGACCGCGCGACGCGAGCCACGCAGCGAGCGCGGTGCGCGAAAGACGCTCGCGCGTCGTAGCGACCGCTTCGCGAAACAGGCTGCCGCGATTCAGGAGCGTCGCGATGGCGGTGCGCGCCAGCTCGCCTTGCGGAACCTCCTCACGCGTCGCGAGCACGCGCTTGGCGTAGACGCGCTCGACGCTCGCGAGCACGCGCTTGCGATCGAGCTGCACCGCCGCCATCCGATCCGTGCCGAGCCCGGCACGCACCAGCGCAGCGAGCGGGATCACCATGGCGCAGGTCACGAGCACGCGCGCCTCGCGTCCCGCTCCGAAGGCGCGCGTGTCGAGCGCGAGGATCGCTTCGACGTCCCGCGCGTTGTTCGCAGCACTCTCACGTGCGAGCTCGATCTCAGTGCCGCCGTTGCTGAAGAAAAGACTGCGCCCGCGAGCGCGCGCGACATGCGCAAGGCGTGGATCGGCCGAAAGCGCAGCGCGCACCAGCGCCTCGCGTGCGATCGGTTGTCCGTGAAAATTGCGCGGCGGTGAGTCCGGGATCCCGAGCGTCTTGCGCAGCCGCGAACGCGCCGCGCGGGCTTCGCGCACGACGAAGGCTGAGGCGTTGTGATCCGCAGGCCGCTCCGCACGCAGCGCGCGAATCGCTGCGCTCGCGTCGCAACCGGCAAGCCGCAGATCGTCATCGACACCCAGCTCGCTGCCCGGCACGAACAACGGTCGACCGACCGAGAGCACCGCGACCAGGTCGATCATGTCGGCAAGGCATTCCTCGCGCCGCGCTTCGACCAAGAGCCGCGCGTGCTGTGGATCGATCGGCAGCTCGAACAAGCCTTGGCCACACGCGCTCAGCGCCGCATCGCCTTGCAGCGCGCCCCACGCTTGCAGGTCCTCGCGCGCGGCTTGCAGCGCGTAGGGCTTGGGCGCATCGAGCAGCGGCAACGCCTCGACGCTCTGCCCCCACGCCGCGGCCGTCAGCACCAGCGGCACGAGCGACTCGCGATGGATCTCCGGCAACGTCAATGGATTGAGCCGCGCCGCGCTGTTCCACAGCCGGTAGCACACGCCCGGCGCGGTGCGGCCCGCGCGTCCGGCGCGCTGCATCGCGCTGTCATCGGCGATCGCGGTCAGCGCGAGAAAGCCACGGCCATCCTGGTAGCGCGTCTGGCGCACGAGCCCGGCGTCGATCACCACGCCGATGCCGGGGATCGTGAGCGAAGTCTCCGCGACGTTGGTCGCGAGGATCACCTTGCGCGTGCCCGGCCGACCGCGCTCGAACGCTCGGCGCTGCTCATCGAGGCTTAGACCTCCATGCAAAGGTATGAGAGTGAAAGCCCCGCGCAGCGCATCTGCGCAGGCTTCGATCTCCGCTTTGCCCGGCAGGAATACCAATACATCGCCGGGATCTTTGGCGGCTGCCGCGACCGCGCGCTCGACGCGCGATGGCAAATCCGCGGAGTCGGGCAACACCTCGCGCCCGGGCAGATAGCGAATGTCGACCGGGAACGCGCGCCCGTCCGCCGTGAGATGCGTTCCGCCGACGTGCGCTGCGACGCGCTCGCCTTCGAGCGTCGCCGACATGATCACGAGCGCCGCGCTCGGTTCGCGCAGCAGCAGCGCGAGCAGCAGGTCGGTCTCGAGGCTGCGCTCGTGAAACTCATCCAAGATCACGGTGCGCGCGCTCGCCAGCAGCGCGCGGTTGCGCAGCACCATGCCCGGCGTCGCGAACACGATCCGCGTCGCATCGCTCGCCACGTGCTCGTCGCGCACGACGTATCCGACAGCATCACCGAGCCGGCTGCCCTCGAGCTCTGCGACACGCGTCGCGAGGCTGCGACACGCGATCCTGCGCGGCTCGACTACGAGCACCCGGCCTTCACACCAGCGCGGCACTTCGGTCGACTTGCCCGAGCCGGTCGGCGCAGACAGCACGACCGGACCGCGCGCGAGCGCCGTGATCAGCTGCGCACGAATCGCGATCACTGGGAGCTCGGGTGCCAACGCGCCGCTTGCTTAGCACTAACCGTCGTAATCGCGCGATCTACACGAGCGCGAAGCGCGAAATGCGCGTTTAACAGAATGGAAAGCCTAAGGCGCTGCTGCTAGGGACGGCGTGCTCGGCGAGCGCTGATGCAAAGGCTCAGTCTCCTTCGT
>JAYUYY010000744.1:0-9628 GCA_043752225.1 Sandaracinaceae bacterium
GAGCGTGCCCGGGAAGCTCAAGTCTGCCGCGTTGACCTGAACGTGCGGGGTTGGCGCCGCCTTGCTGTCCGCGGTTGCGCGCGTGCGATCGAGCTTGGACAGCGGATCTTCTTGCGCCTGCGCGACATCGGGCTCGGCAGCGCGTCCGACGACGACACCGATCGCGAACGTGAGCCCGACAAGCGCCAGCGCTGCCATCAGCAAAGCGCCGAGGCGTCGACCGCGATCATCGCCTTCACGCTCCTGGATCTGCTCCAGATCTCGAACTCGATTTTCCATGCGAAGCCTCCGCGCCGACTCGGCCGCCCTGCACCACGCCTCGCGCGACGATTCACGCGCCTACGCGCAGCTGCGGCCAGCCCGAATGTAGGGATGCGGTGGTCCTCGGTCCAAAAAAACGCCGGCCGAGGCTCAGCGGTACTTTTTTCGCGCGGCCCCTTGCGCGCGCGCTGATTACTTTCGATCAGGAAACAACCTGAGCAGGACAGGCACGGCAGTGCACCCACGCCAAGTCGAGTGGCGCATACAGCCCATGCGCTCGCGCGCGAGGCGTCCCTTTCTGAATATGTGGATCTGGTGCTGTGAAGGACACAAGAGCACGCGCGCTCACGGCGCTAAGCTCGAACCCTTCCGAGGCGAGCTCTGCGAGCAGCCGACGGGGGGAGGATTTTGCGATGCTCGTCGATGTGGCGCGGGTGCTACCCGCAAGCCCTGGTGCAACGGTTCATGAAGCGCACGTCGTTCGCTTCTTTCAAGACGGCGAGTTGCCCGCGCGCCGCATCGCCGAGTATCTCGCGCAGGGCATCGAGGAGCGCGGTGCCGCGCTTGCGTTTGCGACGAGCTGAGCCGGAGGAGATTTCTTCGGGCGACTTCGTCAAGTCGCTCGAGCTCAACCAGCTTGAACAAGCCATCGCAGCCTTGCCCGCTCGTGCGGCGCACCAATACTCCAAGCTGCGTGGCGTCGCGGGCCCACGCACGACCGCGATCCATGCCACGGCTGAACAAACTGAGAGACGCTCGGCAGATTTCGAGAACGGCGCCACCCGCCGGGGCTAGTCTCTGGCCCGTCTCAAGCGCGCTCGGTGCGCTGCACGGAAAGATTCCTAGATGCTAGTCGAGGTGGCGCGGGTGTTACCCGCAAGCCCGGGCGCAACGGCTCACGAGCCGCACGTCGTTTGTTTCTTTCACGACCAAAAGTTTCCTGCGCGCCGGATCGCGGAGTATCTCGCGCGCGGGCTCGAGCTCAACGGCGCGGCGCTCGCGTTCGCGACGCCAGCGCGTCTGGAGCTGCTGGTCGCTGAGCTGCGCGACGTAGGCATCGACGTCGCAGCGAAGCGCGCGACAGGTCAGCTCGTGCTCGACGATGCCGAGTCAATCGCGCGTGCGATTGGCAACGGCGGCTCGATCGACGCGTCGGCGTTCCAAGAGCTGATCGTGACGCCGCTCGAACGCAGCCTGGGCAAGCACGGAGCAGCTCGCGTCTACGGCGAAATCGTCGATGTCATGTGCCGCGCCGGTTCGCCCGAGCTAGCGCTTCAGCTCGAGCGTGCGTGGTGCGGATTCATATCGGACTCCCCGATCGGCTTGCTCTGCGGCTACACGCTGGAGAGCTTTGCGTCGCACGATTCTTTGATGGCGTTCCGCGACATTTGCGCGGAGCACGCGCACGTCGAGCCTGCGCTCGATGGTTGGGATCAGTCAGCGCGCGCGTCGGTCCCCAGCTTCGAGCGGAGGTGGTGTCGCTCCACGACGAGGCGCAGCGCGCGCGGCGCACGCTGAAGGTGCAGGCGCAAACGGCCGATCGCATCGCGCAAGCCAAGCTCGACTTGCAGGCGGTGCTGGATGCTTTCGCGCAATCCGTCATCCATGAGGGTTTGGCGGACGGTTGTGCCGTGGAAGTCCCCAGAGAGCACGAGTCCGACGGCGAGGCGCATACGTATGCCGTGACGCGCCGCGCCTCGAGCACCGCGCACGTCGACGTCCTGCCAGACGAGCCCGCGGACTGGCGCGAAACCGTGCGCGCGTTGCTGCAAGAGGTCGCGCTCGCCGGCAGCGAGCGCAGCCTCGGTTGAGGGGAGCGCTTCGCCTTGACGCCGACCGACGGCGATCGCACGCCCTGCGCGCAACATGCGGCTGCCGCGCTGCTGGTGATGCCGCTACGTGCCTCGAGCACGCAAGTAGGCGTCTTCGCGGTGTGGCGCGATCAACGTCGCGCGTCCTTCACACCCGACGAACGTGCGCTGCTCCGCGATCTCGGTGCGCGTCGCGTTGTCGATCGAGAGCGCTCTCCTTTACGAGAACGCCCGACGCGAACGCGCCAGCGCGGTGCGCGCCAACCACGCCAAAGACGATCTCTTGGACATGGTGGGGCATGAGCTGCGCGCGCCGCTCGCCCCGATTCTCACCTGCGCGCAGATGATGCGGCGCGCCGATCCAAGCGGCACGCAGCGCGAGCCGGTGATCATCGAGCGCCAGGTTCAGCACATGACCCGCTTGATCGATGACTTGCTCGAGATGGCACGCGCTCGACACGGCAAAGTGGTGCTTGAATGCGCTCCAATCGAGATCGCGAGCGTGATCTCGGACGCGGTCGACATCGCATGGCCGCTGCTCGATGAGCGCGAGCACGTTCTCCGAATCGAGTTGCCAGCGCGCGCTCCTGGTGAATGCCGACGCCGGCCGCCTGACTCAGGTGATCGCGAACCTGCTCACCAATTCCGCCAAGTACACGCCCGCGCGCGGGAACGTGCATGTGCTCGCCAGCGAGCACGAAGGAGTGATGACGCTGCGCGTGCGCGATGATGGACGAGGCATCGATCCAACGCTCTTGCCGCATGTCTTCGAGCGCTTCGTGCAGGGCAATCACTCGACGGCGGGCTCGAGCGCAGGCCCTGGTCTCGGCCTTGGTCTTGCGATCGCGCGGAAGTTGGTCGCGCTGCACGGGGGCACTCTCGAAGCTGACAGCGCAGGCGAGGGCCCGGTACCGAGGTCGTGCTCAAACTGCCGGTGAACACGCCGCGGGCCTCCGCGAAACCCACCCATGCACGCGCGGAGCTGCTCGCGACCCGCGCGCGCCGCATCTTACTCGTCGATGACAGCCACGACGCGGCGCTCTCGCTCGGTCGCGCGCTCGAGCTGATGGGCCACGCCGTGCGCGTCGTTCACGACGGCCCGGCCGCGCTCGCGATCGCTGCGGAGCTCAACCCCGATATCGCGCTGCTCGACATCGCCTTGCCGGGGATGACCGGCTACGAGCTCTGCGAAAAGCTCGGGGCGCTACTCGGTGCTGCGACCCCGATCTGCATCGCGCTCACCGGGTACGCGATGTTGGATGACCGAAAGCGCGCAGAAGCGGGCTTCGTCGGGCACTTCGTGAAGCCGATCGATCTCGACAAGCTCGAGCGCGCCCTTGCAGCCTTCCCGAGCGGTGCCGCCTAGCTCGGTGCGGTGCGAGCGCGTTCACTCGCCTTCCAGCTCGCGCGTGAAAACCTGGTTCTCGGTGTAGTCGACGGGCACGTCGATCACGTGAACGCCTTTCGCCGAGAGGCAGCGCTGCAGGGTGGGGAGAAAATCTTCCGTGCGCTCGATGCGAACGCCGTTCGCGCCAAAGGCTTGCGCTAAGAGCACGAAGTCGGGGTTCTTGAAGTCGAGCCCGAAGTCCGGAAGACCCATCGCGTCTTGCTTCCACTTGATCATGCCGAAGCCGTCGTCGCGCAGGATCACGACGACCAGATGCAGGCCGAGGCGGGTCGCGGTCTCCAGCTCGTGTGAGCTCATCATGAAGCCGCCGTCGCCGCAGATCGCGACGACCTTGCGTTGCGGATACAGCAACGCCGCCGCCATCGCGCACGGCAACCCTCCACCCATTGTCGCGAGTGCGTTGTCGAGCAGCACGGTGTTCGGCGCGTACGCGGGATAGGTGCGCGCAAACCAGATTTTGTACATGCCGTTGTCGAGCGCGATGATGCCGTCGTCCGGTACGGCGGTTCGCACGTCGCGCACCAAGCGCTGCGGTTTGATCGGAAACGACGAGGCGTCGCTTTTCTCCAGCATCTTCGCGAGCAGCGTGGCCTTCTTCTTGAGAAAGCACGCCGACTCCCAGTGCGGCTTCTTCTCGATGCGCTCCGAGATCTGCCACAGCGCGTTCGCGACATCGCCCACGACCTGCGTTCCCGGAAAGTAAACGCGGTCGACCGACGCTGCGCTGTAGTTGACGTGGAGCACGTCGGAACCGCCGGGACGCATGAAGAACGGCGGCTTCTCCACGACGTCGTGCCCGACATTGATGATAAAATCGGCGTCTGCGATCGCCGCATGAAGGTGATCCTTTTCCGAGAGCGCTGCGGTTCCGAGGAACAGCTCTTGGCGCTCGTCGAGTACGCCTTTGCCCATTTGTGTCGAGAAGAACGGGATGCCGGTGCGGTCGACGAAGCGCTGCAACATCTTGCTCGTCATCGTGCGGTTCGCGCCCGCGCCGATCAGCAAGAGCGGCCGCTTCGCGCTCTCGATGCGCTCGACAGCGCGCGTGACGGCCTTCTGATCCGCTGCCGGCCGGCGAATCTTCTCGCGCGGATACAAGAAGTCATCCTCGATCTCTTGCTTCGCGATGTCCTCCGGCATCTCCAGATGCACGGCGCCGGGCCGCTCTTCCTCCGCGACGCGAAACGCTTCGCGCACGCGCGACGCGACCGCCTGCCCATGCACGATCTGGTGGCTGGACTTCGTGACCGGCCCCATCAGCTCGACGATGTCGATGATCTGAAAGAGCCCCTGCTTGCTGCTCAAGATCGGCTTTTGGCCGGTCAGCATGAGCATCGGCATCGCGCCGAGCTGCGCATGCGCAGCTGCGGTCACGAAGTTGGTCGCGCCGGGCCCGAGCGTTGACAGACACACGCCGGTCTTGCCGGTGAGCCGCCCCTGCGTTGCGGCCATGAAGCCCGCCGCTTGCTCGTGCCGCGTCACGATGAAGCGAATCGTCGAGCGCCGAATCGCCTCCAGCACGTCTAGGTTTTCTTCGCCGGGAATGCCGAAGATCTGCTTCACCCCCTCGTGCTCGAGGGCTCGTACCAAAAGCTCTGCAGCGTTCATCGGGTCGCCTCCAATGAAGGAGCATAGGTACCGCTCGCGCCCGCGTTAGCGCTCGCGAGCGTGGCATTCGAGTACTCTCTCGGCTTCTGCTAGCTGCGAAAGAGACCTTCGATCGCGTCCGCGTCTGCGACGTCGTCGAAGATCAGCTGAGCTTCTTCGTGCGTCGCGACGCCCAAGCCAAGCGCAGCCGCGTGCACGATCTGCGGGAACGAAAACGGTGAGGTCGCCGTCAAGCGCGCCTGCGCCGCGTCGGGCTGCGGCACGTCGGTGCGCCCGATCTCAAGCTTGATCAGCGACACTCCCGCCGCGTCGAGCGCGCAGCGGTCGCGGCTCGCGAGCACCAGGCCCGGCGTCGCGCGCACTGCATCCGCGCCGTCCCCCTGAGGCCCGCCATTGATCAGCGCGGTGCTGGCATCGAGAATGTTCATCAGCGGCGAGAACATCCCGTTGAGCACCGCGATGTCGCGCCCGATCGGCTCGAAGTCGGCCGCGATCGAATCACCGAAGTGCAGTGGGTCGCGCGAGCTATCGCCGATCGCGCCGATGAAGTTTTTCAACGAGAGCGAGAACAATGCGTAGCGGTGGTTCTTGCAAGTCGGGACGTTGATCAGGTGATCGCACTCGAGGATGCGGCGCATCGCGAGCAAGCCCCCCGCAGCGCTCCATGTGGTCTCGTAGCCCTCGGGTTGCAACAGCATCCACGCGCTCGGATCGGTCGTGGGTGATGGCGCGCCGTAGACCTCGTCGGCGCCCGCATCGAGCGCGGCTTGCTCGATGCCCGCGTTGCGAAACACCGCGGCCGTATCGGGGAACTGGCGAGCCGAGCGATCGCCGACGACGATCAACCCTGGGTTGCGCTGCTTCACCAGGCGCACCACCGCCGCGATCATCTCGTTGCTGGTGCGAATGCCCGCGGTGCCGATCGCGCGATCGCTCACGCCATTGATCTTGATGAACACGCTCTGGCCGGGCTGAATCGCTTCAAGCCCGCCCGCCAGCTCGACCGCGCGCGCGACCGCTTCGTCGAGGTTCTCGCGGTGCACGATCGCGACGCGCGCGCCGCTTGGAACAGAGGCTCCGCCGTCGCCTCCGACGCTCGCGTCATTCGCGGGGGTGCCCGAGTCGCCGCCGGTGCCCGCGCTGCCACCTGCGGTCGTACCTGCGCTGCTGCTCGTGCCCGCGCTCCCGCCCGCGTTGGCGCTCGTGCCGCCGCTCGTGCCCGCGCTGTTTAGCGGCGGTCCTGCGTCGCCGCCGCAAATTCCTTCGCCGGTGCCGCTTGCACCGGTGCTGGGATCGCCGTCGCCGTCGCGGTCCTCGTCGCTCGAGCACGCGACCGCGATCGGCGCGAGCGCGAACGTGCCGAGCGTCGCGCCGGTGCGCTTGAACAGCTCGCGCCGCGTGACCGCACGCGCATCGGGCGCGTGCTTGCTCTTTTTCTTGCTCTTGCGATGAGAGGGCTCGCGCACGCGGCCGAATCTAAGCGCCGCTCGCGGGGCCCGAAACCCCCGCATCGTTTGTCACCCGCATCCGAAGCCTAGCCCGCGAGGCGCGTGCGCACGGGCGTTCGGTCAGCGCTCCTCGGAAGACTTCTTTTGCACGGATTGCTTGGCTTTCTTGGCCGCGACCTTTTGCCGTCCGCTGCTCGCGTGCTCGGTCGCGGCCGTGCGGTAGCGGCGATCCGCCTTGCGATCGCCTTCGCCCTGATTCTTCGCGGTGGTTGGCATGATCATCTTCTCCTCTCGGCCGCGCACTCGCGCAGCCGTCGAGGATTTGGTGTGAGCAGCCCGCGTGCCAATGAAATGCGCGGACGTTCGTGCGGCGCGGCCGCGCGCGTGCGGGGCGCCGTGCAGCGGTGAGGCAGATTCGACGCGAGTGAGGCTGTGTTCAGTCCGCTCAGCGATTGGGCACGACGCCGTACGTGCTGCTCTCGGTCTCGAAGAACTGCCAGACGCGCAGCGGGTCGCCGGTCTCGGCTGCGATCCGCACTTCGAAGGGGCAGCTGCTGCCGCAGTTGATCTCTGGGCTCGAGGTCAGCACGCCCTCTTGGGTTGCCTCGTTCATGACTCCGACGGAGGCGCCTTCATGAGCCAACCCGCGCACGCGAACCATGCCTTCGGGATCGGGCGCGCTGAGCGACTGCACGATCGGCGGCGGCAACGGCAGCGTGCGCGACGTGCATGCGCCGGCGAGCCAGACACCGCTCAGCGTCAAGCCCGCAAGGAGGCAACTCGAGAGGCGGGCGGCAGACAGAATCATGGGTTTGGACGCTCGCATTCCACTCCGGTCGCAGCAAGCTCCGCAAGCGCGGTGCCACCGACGAGCCAGCCGTGGGTCGGCCGATTTGCGCTTGTTTTTCGCAACCTCGACGATCCCACCGCGCGCGCAACGCCTACCGTCGTTGGCTCAGCCGTCAACGCAGTTGGCGAGTGACGAGCGCTATCGCGCTCGAGCCCTCTCCCAGGTCGCGCGTCGCAGGCGTTGGGACAAGGTTTTCAAGGGGTCCCCTGGCGCGTGCGTGCAGTTACTGGAGAGCACGTTTCGGACCATGCTCCGAAGGGAGTGCTTGTGGTAGGGTCCGCGCTCTTCTTGTGAGGACGGACTGATGGTTGATTCTTCATCGGCAGCCAGCCCAAGCGCTGGCGGCGGCTCAGGCGGCAACGCCGCTTCCAAAGTTCCCGTCGCGATCGAAGACGAGCTGCGCAACAGCTACCTCGAATACGCGATGAGCGTGATCATCGGGCGCGCCATCCCGGACGTGCGCGATGGTCTGAAGCCGGTGCACCGACGCGTGCTCTACGCGATGCACGAGATGCGGCTCGGCTGGAACCAGCCGTACAGAAAGTCGGCGCGTGTCGTCGGCGAGGTGCTGGGCAAGTACCACCCGCACGGCGACCAGTCGGTCTACGACGCGCTCGTCCGGCTCGCCCAAGACTTCTCGATGCGCTACCAGCTCGTCGACGGCCAGGGCAACTTCGGCTCGGTCGACGGCGATCAGCCCGCGGCGATGCGCTACACGGAGTCGCGCTTGTCGCGGCTCGCGAGCGAGCTGCTCGCGGACATCGATAAGGAAACGGTCGACTTCGGTCCGAACTTCGACGACTCCGAGCGCGAGCCGCTCGTGCTGCCGGCGAAGGTGCCGAACCTGCTGATCAACGGCTCGGCCGGCATCGCGGTCGGCATGGCGACCAACATCGCGCCGCACAACCTGCGCGAGATCGTCGACGCCACGGTGCGGCTGATCCAGAACCCGCTGATCTCGATCGACGAGCTGATGATCGACGAGATCGTCGACGGCACGCCCACCGGGCGCCTCGGCGTGAAGGGTCCGGACTTCCCGACCGCGGGCTTCATCCACGGCACCGCCGGCATCCGCCAAGCGCTGCACACCGGTCGCGGTCGCGTCGTGATGCGTGCGCGCACGTCGTTCGAGCCGCTGGGCAAGGGCGATCGCGAGCAGCTGATCGTGACCGAGCTGCCGTACATGGTGAACAAGGCCGAGCTGATCAAGAAGATCGCTCAGCTGGTGCGCGAGAAGAAGATCGAGGGCATCAGCGACCTGCGCGACGAGTCCGATCGCGACGGCATGCGCATGGTGTTCGAGCTCAAGCGCGATGCGCCTGGGCAGATCGTGCTCAACCAGCTTTACCAGCAGACCGCGCTGCAGAGCACGTTCAGCGTCAACCAGCTCGCGATCGTCGCCAGTCGCCCGCGCACGCTGAACCTCAAAGAGACGCTCGAGCTGTTCATTGATCACCGCCGCGAGGTGGTGACGCGTCGCACGCGCTACGAGCTGCGCGAAGCCGAAGCGCAGCGCGAGCTGGTCGAAGGTCTCGGCATGGCCGTGACCGACGTCGACTTGGTCGTGAGCACGATCCGCAAGTCCAAGGACACCGAAGAAGCGCGCGCGGCGTTGATGCTGCTGCCCTTGCGCGGGCTCGAAGAGTTCGTGCGTCGCGCGGGTCGGCCCGAGAGCGAAATCCAAACGGCGCGCGAGCGCGGCGAGTACCGGCTCACGGAGCGCCAGAGCAAGGCGATCCTCGAAATGCGCTTGTCGCGCCTCACCGGCCTCGAGCGCGAGAAGCTCGCGGTCGAGTACGGCTCGCTGTGCGAGACGATCGCGTACCTCAGGGGCATCCTCGACAGCGATGAGCGCCTCAAAGAGTTGATCGTCGGCGAGCTCGACGACATCCGCGGGCGCTTCGGCGACGACCGCCGCACCGAGATCGTCGCGGCCGAAGGCGACATCAGCATCGAAGACTTGGTCTCCGATGAAGACGTCGTCGTGACCATCAGCCACGCCGGCTACATCAAGCGCACGCCTGCCAGCGAGTACCGCGCGCAGGGCCGTGGCGGCCGCGGCAAGCGCGCGATGGAGACCCGCGACGAAGACTTCGTCGAGCAGATCTTCGTCGCGAACAACCACGCGCACGTCTTGTTCTTCAGCGATCGCGGCACCGTGTACCTGAAGAAGGTCTACGAGATCCCGGAAGCGAGCCGCACCTCGAAGGGCAGGGCGATCGTGAACTTCGTCGGCATGGAG
>JAYUYY010000745.1:0-9626 GCA_043752225.1 Sandaracinaceae bacterium
CGGCGCTCGGCGCGCGGCTGCTTCTTCTTGGTCGGCGCGGCCACGGCTTGCAGCGCGGGGAACATGCTGAACACCACGTTCGACGGCTGGAAGTCCGGCACCGGCCGCCGCAGGTGACCGAGCAACGCGCCGAGCGCAGTCGTCTCGGGTGGCGGTGCGCCGGGCCGACCGTGCGCGCGCTCGGCGAGCATCACCCCCACGCACAAGCCACACGCTGCGCTCTCGACGTAGCCCTCGACGCCCGTGATCTGCCCCGCGAGATACACGCCGGGCAGCGCGCGCAGCTGCAAGCTCTCGTCGAGCACGACCGGCGCGTTCACGAACGTGTTGCGATGCACGCTGCCGAAGCGCTCGAAGCGCGCGTTCGCGAGCCCCGGGATCAGCGCGAACGTCGCGCGTTGCGCCGCATGGGTCATGCGGGTTTGAAAGCCGACCATGTTGTACGCGGTGCCTTCGGCGTCTTCGCGTCGCAGCTGCACGACCGCCTTGGGCCAACGACCGGTGCGTGGATCGGTGAGGCCCACCGGCTTCATCGGCCCGAACGAGAGCGTGCGCGGTCCGCGCTCGGCCATCACCTCGATCGGCAAGCAGCCTTCGAAGTAACGTGGCTTCTCGCAGGCGTTGATCGCCATCTTCTCGGCCGCGACCAGCGCCGCGACGAACGCCTCGTATTGCTCCTTGTCGAGCGGGCAGTTCACGTACGCGTCATCGCCACCTTTGTCGTAGCGCGAAGCCGAGAACACCTTGTCCCATTCGATTGACTCCGCGATCACGATCGGCGCGATGCTGTCGTAGTACGCGAGGTGCTCGATGCCGATGACGCGCGCCAGATCAGCCGCGAGCCCTTCCGCGGTCATCGGCCCGGTCGCGAGCACGACCGGTCGCTCTCTCGGGATCTCCGTCACCAATCGATTCACGCGCGAGATGCGCGGGTGCATGTCGATGCGCCGCGTGACCTCGGCCGAGAACAGATCGCGATCGACCGCGAGCGCCCCACCCGCCGGAACGCGCGTCACGTCGGCGCACGCCAAGATCAGCGAGCCGCAGCGCCGTAGCTCTTCTTTGATCAATCCGACCGCGTTGTGCATGTCGGCGGCGCGCAGCGAGTTCGAGCACACCAGCTCCGCGAGCTGCTCGGAGTAATGCGCCTCGGAACGCGTCAGCGGCTTCTGCTCCAGCAGCGTGACGCGCATCCCGCGCTCGGCGAGCTGGTACGCGCACTCGCTGCCCGCGAGGCCGCCGCCGACGACAGTGATCTCTCCGGTCATCGACAGCTCACGCGAGCGCAAACCGCTTCCACGAAATCAGCTCGCAGTGCTGGCAACTGCCGGCGCTGTAGCTTGCGAATCGTCGGCCGGCTCGTTGCCATCTGTCGGCTCGACCGAGCGCTCATAGCCGCAGCCTTCTTTGATGCACTTGATGAGCGGCGCCTTGGGCGAGCCCGCGCGCACGAGCATCTTCGCGTCGCACTGCGGACAGTCTTCGGCGATCGGCTTTTGCCAGATGCGGAAGTCGCACTTGATCTCGGGGTTGCTGTAGCTCTTGCAGCCGTAGAACGGCCGCTTGCGCATCTTGCCGCGGACCTCGACGACCTCGCCGCCGCACTTCGGGCAGATCACGCCGAGCGGAACGCTGCGCGTGAACTTGCACTTGGGGAAGGTCGAGCAACCGAGGAACCAACCGTTGCGGCCCCAGCGCTTCATCATGAAGGCGGCACACAGCTCGCACTTCATGTCCGTGAGCTGCGGCCTGCGATCCTCGTCCTCGCCACCTTCGCCGGTGCCGGGCAGCGGACGCGTGTACTTGCAGTCCGGGTAGCCATCGCAACCAATGAACGCGCCGTTCTTGCCCCAGCGCTTGCGCAGCTCTTTATTGCAGTCCGGGCATTGCTCGTTGATCGCCTCGGGCTCCGGCCACCACTTGCCCTTGACCTCGAGGCTCTTGGCGATCTTCGCCTGCAAGCGCTCGTGGAACGGCGCGAGAATATCGAGTCGCTTGCCGCGCGCTTCTGCGATCGCGTCGAGGCCTTCTTCGAGCTTGCGCGTGAAGTCGAGGTCCGCGAGATCGAAGTGCTCGGCGACTAAGCGCTCGATCACCAAGCGCCCGAGATCGCTCGGCACCAGCTTGTTGCCGACCTTCTTCACGTAGTCACGCGCCTGCACCTTGCTCAGGATTTCGGCGTACGTGCTGGGACGGCCGATGCCTTCTTCTTCGAGCTTCTTCACGAGCGAAGCTTCGTTGAAATACGGCGGCGGCTCGGTCTCCTTCGCCGACACGGTCACGCCCGGCGCGGTGAGCTTGAGTGCCTCGCCCTCGGTGAGCTGCGGCAGCGACATTTGATCGTCGTCCGGGTTCTCACCCTCTTCGCCTGCGAGCTCGGTGCGATCGCCTGCGCCGTATACCGCGCGCCAACCCGCGATCTTGAGCACGCTGCCGCTGGCGCGCAGACCGTAGCTGCGGGTCGCGACCTTGCCTTCGATCTCGACGCTGGTCTGGTCGTAGACGGCCGGCACCATTTGGCAGGCGACGAAGCGATCCCAGATCAGCTTGTAGAGACGGAAGCGCTCGTCGGTCAGGAACGCGCGCACCTTCTCGGGTGGGTACTCCATGCTGGTCGGACGAATCGCTTCGTGCGCGTCCTGCACGTTCGCCTCCTTCTTGCCCTTGAAGACGTTCGGCTTCTCCGGCAGCGCGCTCTCGCCCCAGGTCTTCTGGATGAACGCGCGGCACTCATCCACGGCATCGGTCGACAAGCGCAAGCTGTCGGTACGCATGTACGTGATGAGACCGACGACCTCTTCGTCCTTGCCCTTGCCGAGCGCGATGCCTTCGTAGAGGCCCTGCGCGGTGCGCATCGTGCGCTGCGGGTTCATGCCCAGGCGCGTGCTCGCATCCTGTTGGAGCTTCGAGGTCGTGTACGGCGCGGGTGCGCGCGACTTGCGCTCGCGGCGCGTGACCTTCGAGACCTGGTAGCTCGCGAGCTTGAGATCTTCCTCGAAGCGCTTGGCGTCGAGCTCGCTGGTCGCTGCCGGCCGCGACGAGACGCGCTCGAGCTTGTCGCCGCCGACCGAGTCGAGCGCGGCGGTGAAGTTAGGCGGCAGCGTGCCGGCCATCTTGCAGTCGATCAGCCAGTAGGGCCGCGGGATGAACGCGTCGATCTCGTGCTGGCGGTCGACGATGATGCGCAACGCGGGCGTCTGCACGCGACCGGCCGAGAGCCCGAACGCGAGCTTGCGCCACAGGAGATTCGAGAGCGGATAGCCGCCGATGCGATCGAGCACGCGGCGCGTGCGCTGCGCTTCGTAGAGATTGGTGTCGAGGTCGCGCGGGTTCGCGATGCCCTCGTACACGCCCTTCTTCGTGATCTCGTTGAAAAGCACGCGGCGCACTTCGATCTCGGGATGCTCGGCTTTGATCTCCTCGAGCAAGTGCCACGAGATCGCTTCGCCTTCGCGATCCGGGTCGGTGGCGAGCATCACGCGCTCGGCCTTGCGCGCGGCGTTCATGATCTCGCGCAGCGTGTCGGACTTGCCCTTTTCCTGGATGACCTCGTAGGTCTCGCGGAAGCCGTTCTCGATGTCGACGCCGCCGCGCTTGGGCAGGTCTTTAATGTGGCCCTTCGAGGCCAGCACCACGTAGCTGCGGCCGAGGTACTTCTGAATCGTCTTCGCCTTGGCGGGCGACTCGACGATCAGCAGCGTGCCTTTGCGCGGTCGGGTCTTGGTCGCGCCTTCGGCTGCGACTTCTTCAACCTCACCAGCCTCACCTTCGACATCGGGCTCGTCGGAGTCGGATGCGGCCTTGCTCTTCGCGGGCGCCTTGCCCTTGGCTGCGGCCTTGCCCGCGGTCTTGGCGACGGGCGCATCCTTTTTAACCGCCTTGCTCGCGGCCGGCTTCTTCTTCGCCCCGCCCGCTTTCTTCGGAGCCGCAGCCGCGGCCACGACAGCAGGCGCAGGCGCAGCGGTTTCTTGAAGGTCCGTGTCGAGGGCGGCCTTTTTGGCCTTGGCGGGTCGGGTTGTCATTTTGGGGTACGGGGGGTGTCCACTTAGGGATTCGGCTAGGCAGTCAGGAGTTCGGCTAGGCAGTCGGGATCCGGAATGTGCCGTCGCCGCAGCTCTCGATTCGTCCCAAAAGCTCGAGCTCGAGGAGAGCGCCGAGTAGGTCCGAAAGGGGCAATCTAAGGTCTGTTACGAGCGAATCTGGGTGGCGCGGCCGGCGGCCGAGCGCGCCCAAAACAGCTCGAGCAGTCTCATCTAACCCCTCGAAATCACCTAAGTTTCCTCCTCGCTCTCGCGCGCCTTCAGGCTCGACAGAGGAGACCTCTGGGGGTGCCGGGGGGCGATTTTGAGCGGGTACCGATAGGACATCTTTCGGCGAAGTGCAAATGCGAGCCCCGCGCCGAAGCAGCACGGGGAAGCCGGCGCCGTGCGCTTCCCACGGTGACGCGGGCACCGCCCAAACCAGCTTTTCCAGCGTTTTTGCGAAGGCCGCGGTCGACAGCGCACCCGATTGAAACGGCGCCTGGACGACGATCACCTGCTGGCTGAGCGCCGCGATGATCCGGTTGCGGGCGATAAAAGTCCCGCGGCGGGGCGGCGTGCGATCGGGCAGCTCCGCGACCAGCGCGCCCGTTTCTGCGATCTCCCGGAACAGCGCGGCGTGCTCGGGCGGATAGGTCGGGGCAAAGCCGGTCGGCAGCACTGCGATTGTGGCCCCACCGACCGAGAGCGCACCGCGATGCGCGGCCGCGTCGATGCCGAGCGCGCCGCCCGAAATGATCGTTCGCCCGGCCCCTGCGAGGGCGGCGGCCAAGCGCATCGCATGCTCGAGAGCTTCCGGGCTCGCGGCGCGCGTGCCGACGATCGCGATCGCCCCGGCTAGGCTCGGCAGTGTCCCGAGGATGCGGAGCTGCTTGGGCGGGCTTTTCAGCGCGGCAAGGCTAGCGGGCCAGGCAGGATCGGAGGGCAGGAGCACGCGGGGTGACGGCACGCCGCGCTATCGGCGCATACGCGCGGTGGTTTCGCGTGTTCGGCAGCTTGGCGATCACGCGCGCTCGGCACGCCAGCGCAAGATCCGGCGCGGCCAACGCGCGACGGCGGCATCGCGGTGATCGCGCTGCAGCACTGCGAGCATCGAAAGCGCGTACCGGAGCAACCAAGCCGGCGGCTCACCGGGCCCTTCCCAACCGATGCACGAAGGTGCGCTGCTTCCAGCGTTGAGCTCGACGCGAGCCATGGCATCCCAACGGGCTTCGGCGACGAACAGCGTCACGGCATAGCGCGCGAAAGTCGGCTCACCCTCCTGCAGCTCGAGCCGTACACGTCCGCCTTGATCGGGATGCTCGATGGTCACGCAAGCGGCGCCTTATCACGCAGCTCGTGGGGCGCAAGCGCGGCAAGCAAAAGGTTGCGACTGCTATTGGCGCGGGCCGCGTGCTGGCATCGGCGCGAGCGGCTTCGGCGCGATGGGCAACCCGCGCGCTCCGGACGTGGTGGGCATCACGGCGCGCGGGGTCGCCGGCGCGAGCATGCGCGGGGCGACGGGTTGCGCGGCGCCGGGCGGCAGGACGGCTCGGGGCGTCACCACCGGCGGAGGTACGACGACACCCAACGGAACGCCGCCATCCGGCACCGGCATCGGCACCTCGACCAACGTGTCGCCGCGCATCTCGACCGCTCCACCGTCGGGCGTGACGTACGCGCCGATCTCTTCGTTGTACTTCGGGATCGCGAGCTCGATCGCCCGCTTCACCTCGCCGCGCACGCGACCCTCGAGCACTTCGATCTTGATCGGTCGCTCGAGCTCGAACACGTAGCCGCCCTGCTTGATGTCCATCAGGTACTTCTCATCTTCGTGGAGAAGCTCCTTCTTGTACGCGAGCGGCGCTTGACCCTTGCGGCGGTGCGGGCTGTGCGCGAGCACGAACGACATCAAGCGCACCGCGATGTGGTTATGCAGGCGATGGCAGCCATGCGAGTGCCTGCGCATGATGCTCATGTAATCGACTGAGCCGTGGGTTCGTATGCCCTCGTCGCGGCCGATCATCAGCGTGCCGTCGCCGCGCTCGAAGTACTCGTGGTGATAGGCGGCGACCAAGCCGTATGCCGACGCGTAGCTCGGGCCGGTCTCGTGGTAGTTCACCTCGTACGGGGGCTCGCCGGCTTTGCGCTTGCTGCGGCGGCGCAAGAGTTCCTTGGGCGGAGTGCTATCCGGCGGTAGCCATACGGGCGCGGCGACGATCACGTCCCAGACACGCGGACCGGGGGGCGAGTCCTTGTACTTCCACATCATCTGATCGCTGACGAGCTCGCTGCGCCAGCCGCCGATCGTCGTGCCGAAGCGCGCGAGCGGGATCTTCTGTTCGAGGTACTTAACGGAGAGCGTGACCTGAGGCCGACGCTGCACCGGCTGTGCGAGCTCTTTGCCCTTCGCGTCGTACGGGAAGTCGTACCAAACGTCGCCGCGATCGTAGTCGAGCGTGAGCTCCATGCTGCCGTCGTAATACTCGGGCAGCTCGGGCCCGCGGATCGCGACGTAGCGGTGCTCTTCCTTCGGCAGCTCTTGCAGCCCGTGCAACCACGCGAGCGCGGACTCCGGCGTCTGCAAGCCGAACGCCGCGGTGATGTTTTGCTCGAGCTGCGTCACTAGGTTCGGCAGCGGATGCAGCTGACCGTCGCCGCCCTGGAACATGCGCGCCGTTCCGTCGGCTTTGGTGCTTACGCTGCCGTCCTCGATGATCCCCGACGCGTGAATCGCGCGCTCGGTCAGCACGCGTACGAGCGCGCGACGCTCGCCTTCCTTGGGCGAGAGCCTCAGCACCTCGACCGTGTCTTTGCCGAGATAGCCCCAGCTGTACACGCGGTGGCGTCGCTCGAGCTCCGCGAGTGCTTCGTGCGTGGCCCAGTCGAGCCCGCCGTGCACGTAACGGCCCTTGCCCTCCAAATAACCTTCGCACTTGAGTCGCTTTTGCGTGGCGTCGACCGCGAGGTAGTCAGGCGCGATCTTCATGTAGCGCTGGTAACGATCCTCGTCGCGGCGCTCGAGCTCCTCGCCCGACAGCTCTTCGGGAGTCGTGACGTCGTGCTTCTTCATGAGCTGCTGCACGGCGCTGTTCAGCTGTCGATACTCGTCGGATTGTTTCTTCGCGACGGCGTTGTTCACGTACGTCACGAGGCCTTCGAACTGGAGCAGCGGCGTGAGATCGAGCTCCTGCGCACACGCGAGCTTCGTCATGGCGTCGAAGCGCGTTCGCAACAGACCAAGCGTGGGTAAGATGCCGTACAGCTCGAGGTACTTGTCATCGGCCGCGCGCGCGCCGTGAATGTTGTCGGGCAGCTCACCGCGCGCGAGCGCGAGGTAAGTCGGGCGATAGCTGTTCGGCAGCGGCGTGTCGTCCGCGCTCGTGCCGTCCGAAAACAGGTACGGGACCCACGCCTCACCGAGATCGAGCACGACGTACCCATGTAGCGACGCAGTGGCCGCATCGACCTCGCGCAAGGTCTTGCCGTTCTCCCAGAACGGCACCGGCATCTGCATCTTCGCCGGCTCGACCACCTCCGGCTCGGGCGACGGCTTCGGCGGTTTGGACGCAGAGTCACCCTTCTTGGGCGGTTCCTTCTCGAACAAACCGCACGCAGGTAGGAGTGAAGAGCACAGCCCAACCACGATCGCAGCAACACATCGCGAAAGCGTGTTTCGCATTCCCGTTGGACCATTGGGCAGAACCCGGTCGCGCGCAAGTTTCGGCAAGGCGTGGTGCGCTCAACGCGCTTTCAGAAGTCGCGGCTTTCCGACCGCCCGGCTGGCGTGCGTTACTCACGACGCGATGGAGACCGAGGAAGCCGCTTCTGGGTTGCGAGCTCGAATCGGTTTGATCGGCGCACCGCTCGCGTTCTTGGCGGTATGGGCCGCGCCCTTACCGCTCGACGACAAGCCGCATCGCGTCGCTGCGCTGACCGCCGCGGTGGTGGTGTCTTGGGTGACGGAATTCATTCCGGTCACGGCGACCGCGCTCTTGATCGCACCCATGTTGGTCGCGCTCGGCGTGTGCGACGCGAAAACCGCGTTCGCGCCGTACGCCGACCCATTGCTCTTTCTCTTCTACGCGAGCTTCTTCATCGCCGAAGCGATGAGCCGGCACGGGCTCGATCGCAGGCTCGCCGACGCCTTGATGCGCTCGCCGTACGTCGCGAGCGATCCGAGTCGCGCGCGGATCGCGGTGATGGCGCTCGGCGGCGCGCTCTCGATGTGGATGTCGAACACCACGGCCACCGTAATCGTGTTGCCGATCTTGCTCGGCACGATCTCGAGCGTCGCGAGCAGCAAAGGCAAGAGCGCGCGCGCCGGCGGTCTGATCGGCATCGCCTACGCGTGCTCGGTCGGCGGGATGGGCACGCCGGTCGGGACGCCGCCCAACATGATCGCCGTGCGCATGCTCGAGACCGCGGGCGTGCACATCGGCTTTCTCGACTGGATGATGATCGGCATTCCCGCGAGCCTCGTGACCTTCGCGCTCAGCTGTGTCGTCGTGCAGAAGCTCTTGCCGATCGAAGCTGGGCTCGAAGCGGTGCAGCTAAGCGCTGAGCGCCGCTCCTGGTCGCGCGGAGAAAAGATCACCGCGCTCGCGTTCATGACCGCCGTGCTCGGCTGGATCATCCCCGAGCTGCTCGCAGCTGCGAAGCTCGAGGGCTCCGAGGCGGTGCTCGCCGCGTTGCCCGCGAGCTGCACGGGCCTCTTCGCATCGACGTTGCTGTTCGCCGCGCGCGTGAAGCCGGGTGGCGAAGCAGTTTTGCCGTGGAGCGCTGCGCGCAACGCCGACTGGGGCGTCATCATGCTGTTCGGCGGTGGCATCGCGCTTGGCTCGCAGATGTTCGAGTCAGGTCTATCGAGCGCGATCGGTCGCGGCTTCAGCGAGCTGACCGGCACCCTCGATGTCTGGACGCTCACTGCAGCCGCGATTGCCTTGACCGTCGCGATGAGCGAGCTGACCTCCAACACCGCGACCGCGAACATGCTGTTGCCAATCGTGCTCGCGATCGCGCACGAGATGAACGTCTCGCCGATCCCGCCCGCGCTCGGCGTCGGTCTCGCCGCGACCTGCGGCTTCATGTTGCCGGTCGCGACCGGCCCGAATGCGCTGGTCTACGGCACCGGGTATCTCACGGTCGGACAGATGATGCGCGTCGGCATCGTGTTCGACCTGTGCTGCATCGTCGCGTTGTTCATCGTGCTCCGGGTGCTTTGCCCGCTGTACGGCTGGACGTGATGTTGCTGCCGCGTTGAAACACCAGGAGGCTTCGTGAGCCGCGTGCTGCTGTTCGCGTACGGCACGCTGATGCGCGGCGAGCCCGCGCACGACCTGCTCGGCGATGCGCGCTGGCTCGGCGCGGCGGACACCGAGCCGGCGTTCACGCTGCTCGACATGGGCGACTATCCGGCGCTGCTCGAAGGGGGCACGACGCGCGTCGCGGGAGAGATCTACGAGATTGATGCGAGCTTGCTGGAAGCGCTCGATCGGTATGAAGAGGCGCCCGAGGTTTACGTCGGTTTCAACTGGACGCGATCGAAGCGCTGGACGCAGGTCACCATGTCATAGTGGCGGCTCCCACCGGTTCCGGAAAGACGGT
>JAYUYY010000746.1:0-3856 GCA_043752225.1 Sandaracinaceae bacterium
TGCGAGGACTTTTCCGAGGACGTAAGCCGCTCTCGCGTCCAAAGCGAACGCGAATCCGTGCTAACCATGCGGCCCGATTCGGACCGTTGGGACTCGGACCTAGATGGCCAAGACCTCCGCACTCCCCGCCAAGGGCACTCGCGATTTTCTGCCGCTCGATGTGCGGCGTCGCAGCTACGTGACCGCGAAGATCCGCGGCGTGTTCGAGAGTTACGGCTTTGCGCCGATCGAGACGCCCGCGCTCGAGCGGCTCGACGCGCTGATGGGCAAGTACGGCGAAGAAGGCGATCAGCTGCTTTTCAAGGTGCTGCTGCGCGGACAGCCGCTGGTCGAAGGCATTCGCGAAGCGACGCAGCACATCGCTGAGGAAGCGAACCTCGTGACCGGGCGCAGCGGGGTGACCGCTCCGCTGGCCGAGCCGATGCTCGCGGACCTAGGTCTGCGCTACGACCTCACCGTGCCGCTCGCGCGCGTATACGCGGCTTCGCAGGGCAAGCTGCCTGTCGTCTTCAAGCGCTACCAGATTCAACCGGTGTGGCGCGCCGATACGCCGGGCAAAGGACGCTTTCGCGAGTTCTACCAGTGCGACGTCGACGTCGTCGGCTCGAGCTCGCTGCTGGTCGAAGCCGAGGTGCTCGGCGCGGCCGCGGAGTGCCTGAAGGCGCTCGGCTTCGAGAGCTTCGACCTGCGGCTCAATCACCGCGCGCTCTTGCGAGCGTTGATCGATCGCGCGGGCATCGATCCGGCGCTCGAGACGGTCGCGATCGTCGCGATCGATAAGCTCGACAAGATCGGCGTCGAGGGCGTGACGCGCGAGCTCGAAGCGCGCGGCATCTCGCAAGCGTCTGCGACGCAGCTTTTGTCGATGATCGGCGATCAAGCAAGCACGACCTCGCTCGATAAAATTGAGGAAGCGATGCACGGGCACGAAGCGGGGATGCGCGCGATCGCGGAGCTGCGCGAGGTGCTACGGCTTTCGCAGCACACAGCAGCTGGGCCGCACGTGCGGCTCGACATCGCGCTGGCGCGCGGGCTTGGCTACTACACCGGCTGCATCTTCGAGATCGCGGTGACGGATCTCGGCTCGTCGCTCGGCGGCGGTGGCCGGTACGACGGCCTGATCGGGATGTTCTTGGGTCGCGAGGTGCCAGCGTGCGGCTTGTCGCTCGGGCTCGAGCGCATCCTGGTCGTGATGGCGGAGCGCGAGATGTATCCAGAGGCGCTCGGCGGTGCCGATGCGATCCTGGCTGCGGTCAGTGAGGCCGAGATCGATCGCGCGCTCGGCCTCGCGCAGCAGCTGCGCAAGCTGGGCATCAAGGTCGACTTGCTGCCGAACGTGTTGGGCGGAGGCAAGGTCGGCAAGCTGCGCATGCAAGCGGAAGCCGAGCGCATCCCCGCAGCGATTTGGATCGAGAACGGCCACCCCAACTTGTGGCTGCTCTCCAGCAAAGAAACCAAGCGCGACCTCAGCGTCGAGCAAATGGCGGCCGCGATTCGCGGCTAGCGCGTTCACGAACATCGGGAACATCGGGAACAGGAGCGAGCGCAAATGGGCTTTGTCGAAGAGCTGAAGTGGCGCGGCCTACTCCACCAGACCACTGCTGGTGAGGCCGCGACCAGCGCGCACTTGAGCACGGCCGGGCGCGTCGGTTACTGCGGCTTCGATCCGACGCGCGACAGCCTGACCATCGGCAACCTGATCCAGATCAAGCTGCTCATGCACTTTCAGCGCGCGGGCCATCGGCCGATCGTGCTGATGGGCGGCGGCACGGGCCTCATCGGCGATCCTTCGGGCAAGGACGCGGAGCGCCAGCTGCAGACGCGCGAGGTGATCGAAGGCCACGTCGAGGCGCAGCGAAAGATCTTCGAGCGCTTCCTGGATTTCTCGCCGGCAAGCGGCAACGGCGCCGTGATCGTGAACAACGCCGATTGGCTGTGCCAGCTCAAGCTGATCGAAGTGCTGCGCGACATCGGCAAGTACTTCTCGGTCAACGCGATGATCCAGCGCGACTCGGTCCGCGCGCGACTCGAGACGCGCGAACAAGGCATCAGCTACACCGAGTTCAGCTACATGCTGTTGCAGGCGTACGACTTCCTGCACTTGCGGCGGGAGCGCGCGTGCAGCTTGCAGCTCGCGGGCTCCGATCAGTACGGCAACATCGTCGCGGGCGTGGATCTGATTCACCACATCCACGGCCGCGTCGGCGAGCAAGCCGAAGCGTTCGGGATCACGACGCCCCTGGTCACGCAGGCCGACGGCAAGAAGATCGGTAAGACCGAGCGCGGTGCGATTTGGCTCAGCAAGGATCGGACGAGCCCGTACGCGCTCTACCAGTACTTCTTGAACGTCGAAGACAGCGACGCGGTCTCGTTCCTGCGTTGGTTCACGTTCTTGGATCAAGCGCGGGTCGAAGAGCTGGCGCAAGCCCAAGCGAGCGCGCCGCATGAACGCGCGGCGCAGCGCGCGCTGGCGGCTGAGGTCGCGACGCTGGTGCACGGCGAGGCGGATTGCGAGCGCGCACAACGCGCGAGTGAGGCGCTGTTTTCCGGTGAGGTGCGCGGGCTCGATGAGCCGACGCTGGCGGAGGTCTTCGCGGATGTGGCCTCGACCGAGCACGAGCGCGGGACGCTCGGCGGCGAGGGGGTAAGCCTGATCGATTTGCTCGCGACCACCACGCTCGCGAGCAGCAAGCGCGAGGCGCGGCAGTTTCTGCAGACCGGAGCGATCGCGGTCAATGGCGAGCGCGCGTCGGAGCCGCAGCGGCTGACCGAGCGCGATCTGCTGCATGGCTCGCGCATCCTGCTGCGTCGCGGCAAGAAGCAGTGGCACGCGACCAGCTGGAAGTGAGCGCAGAAGTCACGACCGGGACACGGTGTGACCGCGAATGCGGTTCCTGGTAGCGTCTCGGCTCGTGTGGCGCTGGCTCTGCGGGTTGCTTTGTTTGGCGACCTCGAGCGCGCTCGCGGAGCCGCCTGCTGCCGCGCCGAGCTCTCAGCCTCAAGCAGAGGATCTCGAAGGCGCCGAAGAGATCCTCGACGCCTCCGAGCATGACGAGCGCGCCGAGAAGCCGGACGACGACTCGCCGTACTCGTACGAGCTGCGCTGGTCGTTCCTCGTCACCGCGCGCGGCGGTGAGCCGGAGACGAATCTCACGCTCGATGACGAAGGCTTTCGCGTCGAGGACCTGTTGCGCCCGCGTGAGTCGCGGATCTATCCGTCGACCGCGCTGGCCGCCTACGCGGAAGTGGAAGCGCTCGATTGGCTGCTCTTTCGGGCGCTCGTCGACACGCGAGAGATCCGCGATGGCGCGCTGCTCGAGCCGCCGATCGATGGCGTGGCGATCAACGGCAACGCCGCGCAAGACGAGCTCGGCTCGGGCGCGGTGATCCGCGAGCTGTCCGCCGTGTTCGGCGTCGAGTCTTTCACGGTCGAGATCGGCCGCTTTCAAGCCGAGGTCGCCGACGGGCTCGTGTACCGCGACTACGGGTCGGGCGTGCGTCTGCGTGCCGACTTCGAGGCGATGAATCTAGGTCCGTTCGACAGCGAGCTCCTCCTGACCAGTATTGGCCAGCGGGTCGAGGACATCGAAGAGAACCAGCTGTTCGCGCTGCGCTTCGATTGGAACCTCTCGCCGTTCGAATACATCTCCGCGTTCATCGCCGGCAGCGAGGATCGCAACGGTGAGGTCTCGGAGGTGCTGCGCTCCGCGTACGCCGAGAATCTGATCGGCGATCAACGCGCGCTCAACGCGCTCTTCATTCAAGAGGACGGCGGCGGCAGTCAGGGTTATCTCGGGCTCGCGGCGCAGGTCATCGCGATCGACGCGCTCACGCTGCAAGCGCACCTCGTGTTGTC
>JAYUYY010000747.1:0-3854 GCA_043752225.1 Sandaracinaceae bacterium
GGTCCCGCGTAATTGCATTGTTTTGCTCTGGCCTGTTTTAGCCATTTACCGCTTGAGCTGAGCCCGCATTGTGTCCCGTTCAAACAATGCAATTACGCAGGACCGTCCCCTTTTACGACCATGCAATTACGCAGGACCGTCCCCTTTTACGACCGTCCCCTTTTAGGAAGCGATCTGCGTGAGCTTGAGCAACGGCCCTTCGGGCAAGCCGGCGCGGAGGTCGATTTGGCCTTCGAGGTACCAGGTGTTTTCGTCTTCGCTGTCGACGAGGACTTGGCGAACGCGGAACACTTTTGGGCCGTCGGGCTCGACCAGCGTGAGCTGGGCGTTGCGGGCGCGGTGGTCGAATACGAGCGTCGTATGGTCGGCGTAGAACGGGGCGAGCGCGGCTTCGAGGCGCTCGGGGGTCCAGGGTTCTTCGGCGTCGTCGGCGATGCAACCCGCCGCTTCTTCGTAGTCGCGCGCGGCCAAGGCTTTGACCAGCATGTGCAGCTCCGAACGGATGCGCGCGCGCAGCATGCGCGGGTCGAGCAGCACGGCGCGCTGCTTTGCGGTATCGGGGCTGTCGTCCTCGACGCCCTCCCCGTCGCGCAGGCTCTCCCACTCGGCGAGCAAGCTCGCATCGACGCGGCCGAGCGTCGCGCGCATGTACGCGGCGACATCGACCAGCTCGTCGTTCCAGTAGACCTCGGGCACCGTCTGCACCAGCGTCTTGTATGCGTCGGTCAGGTAGCGCAGCAGCACGCCCTCGGCGCGCGCGATGTTGTACTCGCGCACGTATTCGTTGAACGACAGGAACTGCTCGAACATGTCGCGCATCACGGCCTTGGGCCGGATGTTCTCGTCGCCGAGCCACGGGTGCTGTGCCGAGTACGCGTTGAACGTGTCGTAGATCAGCTGCTCGTTCGGCTTGGGATAGCTGACCTTTTCGAGCTCGGCTTGGCGTTGATCGAACTCGACGCCTTCGTTCTTGAGCTTATGGAACAGCACGTCACGCGCCTTGCGCGTCTGCGCTTCGAGCACGACGCCCGGATTCTCCAGGATCGCCTCGACGAAAGAGAGCACGTCGAGCGCGTAGCTCGGCGTCTCGGGGTCGAGCATCTCGAGCGCTTCGACCAGGTAGAGCGAGAGCGAGTTGTGCAGCGAGAAATCACGCTGCAGGTCGGCGCTGATCAGCACCTCTGAGCCACGGCCCGATTCGGTCGGCACCAGGCCGATGACGCCCGCTTTGCGCAAGGCGATGAACAAATCTTTCGCGCGCTTGCGCAGGCGCTGCTTGGTCACTTCGCGCTCGTGGCTGTCGGCGATCAAACGGATCAGCGCGCGATAGCCGCGCGGGCTCACGTCGCGCGGGCGCTCGAGCAGGCTCAGCAGCATGCCGTGGTCGACGCGGAAGCGGCTCTCGAGCGCTTCGGGCGTGCCGCTCGCGAGCTTCAAGAAGATGCTCTCGTCCCAGTGCACGAAGCCGCGATCGGGCGGCTTCTTGAACACCGCTTTCTTCTTCTTACCCGCCGCCTCGGCCTTGGCCGCGATCACTTTGTTCTCGATTACGTGCTCGGGCGCTTGGCACACCACGTTGCCTTGCGTGTCGAAGCCGCGACGGCCCGCGCGGCCTGCGATCTGCTTGAGCTCGCGCACGCTCAGGCGCCGCGTCTGCGTGCCGTCGTACTTGCAGAGCTGGGTGAAGAGCACGGTGCGGATCGGCACGTTGATGCCGACGCCGAGCGTGTCGGTGCCGCAGATCACCGCCAGCTTGCCGCCTTGCGCGAGCCGCTCGACGAGCCTTCGGTACTTCGGCAAGAGGCCGGCGTGGTGCAAGCCGATGCCTTGCACGAGGCAGCGACGCAGGTCCTTGCCAAATGGAGTGTCGAAGCGCGTGCCGGTCATCGCTTCGGTGAGCGCGCGGCGATGCTCTTTGGTGACGAGCGAGAGGCTGGTGAGCGCTTGCGCGAGCTCGACGCAATCGCGCTGGGTGAAGCTCACGACGTACGCGGGCGACTTCTGCTGCTCGACCAAGTCTGTGATCGTCAGCTGCAGCGGCGTCTCGCGGTAGCTGTACTCGAGCGGCACCGGGCGCTGCTCCGAGGTCACCATCACGACCGGCTTGCCGGTGGTGCGCTCGATGCTCTCGTTGATCAGCCGCATGTCGCCGAGCGTCGCGCTCATCAAGAGCAGCTGGATGCGCGGCAGCGTGATCAGCGGCACTTGCCAGGCGATGCCGCGCTCGGGCTCTGAGTAAAAGTGGAACTCGTCCATCACCACCGCGTCGACCGGAGCCGCGGCGCCTTCGGAGAGCGCCATGCTCGAGAGGATCTCGGCGGTGCAGCACAGGACGCGCGCTTGCCGGTTGATGCTGGCGTCGCCGGTCATCATGCCGACGTTCTCGGGGCCGAGCACATCGCACAGCTCGAAGAACTTCTCGGTGACGAGCGCCTTGATCGGGAAGGTGTAGATGCCGCGGCCACCGGTCGCGAGCACGCGGAACATCAACGCGGTCGCGACCAGCGACTTGCCCGAGCCGGTCGGCGTCGCGAGCACGACGTGCTTGCCCGCGAGCAGCTCGAGGATCGCTTCTTCCTGCGCGTCGTAGAGCGAGAGCTTGCGCTCGCTCACCCAGCTCAAGAACGCGTCCAGCAACGCATCGGCATCGGGCGGGCTGCCGCGCTTCGCGAGATCGAGCGCGCGCAAGCCCAAAGAGCCTGCAACGGCTTGTCCTGCCGCTGCGGCTGCGTTCGGTGCAGCGTGCTCACTCGCGATCGGCTCGCCCATGGCTAGTCGAACACGACCGTCTTATTGCCGCACACCAGCACGCGATGCTCGAGGTGCACGCGCACCGCGCGCGAGAGCACGATGCGCTCCAGGTCGCGGCCTTTGCGGATCATGTCCGGCACGTAGTCGCGATGCGAGACGCGCGTGACGTCCTGCTCGATGATCGGGCCTTGATCGAGATCCGCCGTGACGTAGTGCGCCGTCGCGCCGATGATCTTCACGCCGCGCTCATACGCCTGGTGGTACGGCTTGCCGCCGACGAACGCTGGCAAGAACGAGTGGTGGATGTTGATCATGCGCTCTTGGTAGCGCGAGCACAGCTCGGGACTGATGATCTGCATGTAGCGCGCGAGCACTACGAGCTCGATGCGCTCGGCTTCGAGCAACTCGATGATCTTGGTCTCTTGCGCGCGCTTGGCGTCTTCGCCTGGGCCACCCGGGACGTATTGAAACGGGATTTCGTACGCAGCTGCCGCGGGCGCGAGGTCGGGGTGATTGCTGATCACAATCGGGATCTCGCATGGCAGCTCGCCCGCGCGATGGCGCAGCAAGAGGTCGTGCAAGCAGTGATCGAACTTGCTGACCATGAGCGCGACGCGCGTGGGCTTGTCGGCGTACGCGATGCGGTAGCGCATCGAGAGCCGCGTCGCGACCTCGGCGACCGCGCTCTCGAAGGCGTGGCGATCGGTGTGGAGCTCGCGCAGATCCATGCGGATGCGTTGGAAGAAGAGGCCGGCGAGCGGATCGGTGTGCTGGTCGGCGTCGAGGATGTTGACGCCGTGGCCGTACAAGAGCTGGCCGAGCGCTGCGACGAGGCCTTTGCGGTCGGGGCACGAAACCAGGAGCGTCGCGAGTTGATTGAGCGGCAGCGTGTCCATTCGAGTCGTCCGGGTAACCGAGCGAGCGAGCATGCCACGCAAATTGCGCTTCGGTCTCCAACACTTTGGACGGCCGCGGGCCTTTCTTGAGCGGGGCGCGGAATCCGCGGTCCAGGGGCGGGCGCTGGTGCCTGCGACGGTCCGCGGGAAGAGACCCGCTGCGCGCGGTGCAGTTGCTCCGTGCTCGGAGTCTCTCCCCGCGACCTA
>JAYUYY010000748.1:0-3853 GCA_043752225.1 Sandaracinaceae bacterium
GCGATCGCCGTGCTCGCCCGCTCGCGCGCCTCGAGATGGGTCGTGACCTGCACCAGCCAAGCCTGCATCTCGCTCGGCGGATTGGGCGCGATGCCGAGCGGCGACCAAAGCGCACGCCAAGACGCGTCGAGCGCGGCCAACGCTTTGCTGCGTTCGCTGCGGGTCCCATCGAGGTGCACGCGATCGCGTTCGAGTCGGGTCTTGGTCGCGAGGTGCCGCGCCAGCTCCGAGACGCGCTTGGCCTCGCGGCGCATGCGATCGGCGAGCTCGTCTGCGCGCTGCTCCTCGCGCGCGATCGCGTCGAGCCCGCCGAGCAGCTCGTCCGTCTTCGGATTGCCTTGCTCGACGCTCTCGCGCAGCGGCTGCCACAGCGCGTCACGCTCGCTGCGCGCGGTCATCAACTCGGCTTCGGTGGGCGGCGCGCCTTCGCGCTCAATCGTCTCGATGTCGGTCAGCGTCTGCTCGATGTGTTCGCGCAGCGCTTTGGCTTCCTGCTCGTCGCGCGCGACCGCTGCATGGTGCGCTTCGTACTTGGAGCGAAACGTCGCGATCGTCTCGGCGCTCGGCGGCACCATCAGCGCGAGCGTCATCTGCTTGTTCTTGGCGTCGCTCTTCGCGGGCGCGCTCAAGCTCGCGCGCGCGCGCTCGAGCTCGCGGGTCGCGAAGTCGAGCTCGGCGCGGCGCAACGGCAGCTCGCGCTGCGCCTTGCGGTGGTGGGCCAAGCCCTCGCGAATGCGCTCGATCTCGTCTTGGCGCACGGCTCCGAGCAGCTCGCCCTTGCCGAGCTCCGCACGCCGCGCCAGCCGGTGCGTGCGGCGCACTCCGTCGCGCTCGAGCTGCTCGATGCACAACCGAAGCTCATGCTGAGCGCGCTCGCGCCGCGCGCTCGCATCATGCACGAGCACGACGACCTCACCGAGCGCCGCGCGTTCCTGCGCGAGCGCTCGGCGCTTGGCCATTTGCGGCAGTGCTTCGAGCGCGCGCTGCAAGCGGCTGTGCTCGATGCGCAACGCTTGCTGCTCTGCGCCGAGCTTGGCGATCGACGCACGCAGCTCGTCGAGCCCGCGTTGCTGCGTGCGCACCGCTTCCGCGCCCTTGTTCGCGGCCTTGAGCTCGGCGTGCACGTTCTTGTAGCGGTCGAGCGCGAGCCGGATCTCCTGCTTGCCGCGCGGCTTCCACAAGAGGTCGGCCTCTTGCTCGAGCGAAAGCAGCGCGCGCCGAATGCTCGGCCCACCGGCGCTGGCTTGAAACAAGCTCTCGCCGAGATCGCCCTTGCCCATGCGCAGCTGCTCGCCGCCTTCGCGCAGCGACGGCTGATCGAGCCCGAACATGTTGCGAAAGACATGCGCTGGAATGCCCTGCAACAGCGTGGCGAGCGCGCTCTCCTCGAGCAACGAGCCATCCGGCCGGGCAAGCGTGTTCTTGCGGCCCTTGCGGCGCACGATTTGCCACTCGTGGCCTTGTGCGTCGAGCAACGTCGCGCCGATGCGCAAGCTCGCGGCATCGAAGACGCGCGCGTCCGCGGTCTGCTCCGGCACTCCGTAGAGCAACGCCGAGATCGCGCGCAAGGTCGTGCTCTTGCCGGCTTCGTTGCCGCCGTACACCAAGTGCAGCGCATGCGGCGCGGAGAAGTCCAGCGTGCGATCGCGCACCGCGCCAAACGCGAACAGCGAGAGCGAGCGCAGCTTCACGTGCCCTCACCTTCGCTGAGCCGCGCCAGGAGCAGCTCCCTGACCTCGGGCAGGAGCGCCGCGAGAAAAGCGGGATCGTCGATGCGCAATGCGCGCTCGTGATCGGGAAGCTCGGCATCGTCGGCTTGCCCGGTGAGCGTCGCGAACAGGCCCGGCTCGCCCTCCGGTTGGGCTTGCGCATGCTCATCGAGCAACGCAGCCGGCAAGCGCTTGCGCAGATCGGTAAAGCCAGCCGCGATCGGCGCGAGCACGCTCGGATCCGCGGCCAGCGTTTCGAGCTGCGCGATCAGCTGACCGAGCGCGTCCTCGCGCTGGATCGCGGCCCCGGCATCGTGCTGCGCGCGCGTCTCGAACAAGATCTCCTCGAGCCAGACCTCGCCGTCGCCGAGATCGAACGCCATCGTGCGCAGCTGGGCGATCCAGCGCTCCGGGTTACGCACGAGCTCGATGTGCGCGCGGCTCGCCCCGGTCAGCAGCAAGCGCGCCGCGAGCAAACGCCCGTCCGCGGCTTGAGCCGCTTGTGCGAGCTGCTTGCGCGCGAGCTCGATCACGTCATCGCCGTTTTGCGCGGAGCTCGCATCGATCGCGCACTGCGCCCAGCGCACGGTGTCGAGCACTTCGTGCCGGTGCTCCGCAACGCGACCGTTTTCGATCGTGAGCACGGTCGCGCCTTTTGCGCCGGTCTCCTTGGCGTGCCGGCCTTGAAGGTTGCCGGGAAAGATCGCGAGCGGCTGGAGGCTCACGACCTCGCGCGTGTGCACGTGACCGAGCGCCCAGTAGTCGTAGCCCTTGCTGGTCAGCACCTCGAGCGTGGTCGGCGCATAAGGAGCGTGGCCCGGCCGACCGCCAAGCGCCGTGTGCAGAAGCCCGACGTTCAAGAGGCTCGGGAGCGCGGCGGGATACTGTGAAGCGAGATCGTCGCGTACGTCGCGCGTGGCGAAGCCTTGCCCGTGCACCGCGACGCCGAGGTCTTCGAGCACGATGCTCTCCGGCTTGCGCGTGGCGAGCGTGCGAACGTGATCGGCGTAGCGCAGCTCGCGCGTGATCTGGCTCTGCGCATCGTGATTGCCCGCGACGAGCACCACGCGCACGCCGCCCGCTCGCAGGCGCGCGAGCTGCGCCGCGAAGAACAAGCCGGTCGAGTAGTCGCGCCAGTCGCCATCGAACAAGTCGCCCGCGATCAGCAACAGCGAGGCGCGCTCTTCCAGGCACAGCTCGATCAGCCGCTCGAACGCGCGCCGCGTCGCGCCGCGCAAGCGATCCAAAGGAGCGCCGTCGTACTTGGCGAGCCCGCGCAAAGGGCTGTCCAGGTGCAGGTCCGCGGCATGAACGATCTTCATCGGAAGCGCCGTTGTAGCACTAGCCCCTGCACTGCGACCTCAGCTCCGCGTCACCGCGCTCGGCTGGCTGATCAAGCGCCAAAACGCGGCGATCACGGGCTGCTCCACGTTGACCTGCTTGGCGCAAATGCCGACCCGCAGCTCGGGAAGGCGCGGCCGCACGTCGAGCGTTCGAACCTCGCTGCGCAGCGGGCTCTTCTCGAGCACGAGCTGCGGCACGATCCCAACCCCGCAGCCGAGGCTCACCAATGCCAGCGCCGCTTCATTGCCAGGCGCGACGCCGTACACGCTGATCCGCTCGCCGCGCGCGCGTAAGCCGTGCTGCCGCAGCCAACGCTCCGCGCTGGTGCGCGCGAGCCCCGGTTCTGGCATGACCATCGGCACCTTCACCCAGTCGATCGGGCTTTGCTCGATCAGCCGCGCGACCTCGCATTGCATCCGCGGCGCAACGAAGAGCAGCGGCGTATCGGTGATCGCACGCGCGACGAGCCCGCGCGGCACGTGATCGGGGAGCACCGCCACGCTGACGTCGACGACACCGCGCTCCAGCATGTCGAGCGCAGAGCCCGCGTACCCGGTCTCGAGCTTGATCGTCACCGCTGGATAGGCCTGCCGAAAGCGGCTGAGCAGCGTGGGCAAGAAGCTGTGCGCGGCGGTGACCGAGCAAAACACCCGCAGCGTTCCGGAGAGCTTGGGGTCCTGGCGCCGGATCGCTTCGCGCACGCGATCGAGCTCGGAGAGCGTCGTGCTGGCGTACGACTGGAAGGCCAAACCAGCCGGGGTGAGCTCCACCTTGCGACCGTTTCGGATCAGCAAAAGTGC
>JAYUYY010000749.1:0-3834 GCA_043752225.1 Sandaracinaceae bacterium
GCGTGAACGCACCGGGTTGCAGGACCTGATCGACGCGCGTCTGCTCGCTCAAGCGCGAAGCCACCACGAGCCGCGACATCTCGCCGGCAAGCTCGGTGAACGCGCCGCTGATCTTGAGCTCGATCGCGTAGCGCTCGATCACGCCGTTGATCTGCTCGCGCGTCGCAAGATCGTTGAGCTTGACGTGATGGAGCCACTCGAACAGCGCGTTGACCTCGCGATCGATCAGCTTGGGCAGGCGCGCGGCGGAGAGCTGCTCGAGCTCGTGCGCCACGTGAGCATCAAGCAGGCGCGAGGCGACGTCGGACGGATCGTTCATGGTTTTGAACCGTTCATGGCTTTCGAACGAGCCCACGCGCGATCGCGATCGCGCTGGCCAAACGCTGCAAGCTGCGCTGCCGCAAGGCAGGTCGCGCTTCGGCGGTGCAGTCGAGCAGCTGGGCCGCGCTCTCCACGATCAACACCGTCACGAGATCCGCGGCGTCGAGCAGCGCGCGCGAGCGCTTGCTGAGCGCAAGGCCTCCGCACACCGGCTCGCTCATCCGGCGCAACGCTTCGCGCAGCGCCGCACGCAGCACCGCCGAAGATCCCACGCGCTCCGCAACCAAGAAGCGTGTCAGGTCCGGATCGCGATCGATCGATCGGAAGAGCGCGTCGACGAGCTGAACGGGCTCTTCGTCCGAATCGCCGAGCGCATCGCTCCACTCGTTCAGCAGCGGCTCGATCTTGTCGCGAACGAGGCTGAGCCCGAGCGCTTCCATGTCTTCGAAGTGTCGATAGAACGACGTCGGCGCGATGTCCGCTTCGCGAGCGACCTCACGCAACCCTAGGCTCGCAAAGCCGTGGGCCGCACCGAGCGAAAGCGCGGAACGCTGCAGCTCGTCTCGGATGCGGTCCTTTTCTTCGCGTTTGTCGGGCTTGAGGCGCAAGACCATGACGAGCGAGGCTTATACAAGCCGCGTCATGGCGGGCATAGCCCTTGGGTCGTCGCTCTCGACGGCTTGCGCGGATTGTGTTCTAGGCGCGCCATCGGCGATCAGCTGCTTGCCCAAGATGTGCTTGGGCGGCGTGCGCAGGTCGGACACGAGACCGACCACGCTGAGCGCGCGCAACACGTAGTAGCTCACGTCGATCTCCCACCAGAAGAAGCCTTGGTTGGCGGTCGATTGATAGTGGTGGTGGTTGTTGTGCCAGCCTTCACCGAGCGTGATCAGCGCGAGCAACAACGAGTTGCGGCTGGTGTCGGTCGTCGCGTAGCGGCGCCGTCCCATCACGTGCGAGAGCGAATTGATGAAGAACGTGCCGTGATACGTGAGCACGGTCGACAGGAAGAAGCCGGTGATGAGCGCGCTCCAGCCACCGAGCAGGAAGCACGCGACGCCCAGCATGGTCGGCGGGACGAGGTAGTACTTGTCGAGCCAGCGCAGCTCGGGGAACTTCGCGAAGTCTTTGATCGCGTTCAGATCGGTGGGCTGAAACTTGCGGCACAGGATCCAGCCGACGTGGCTCCACCAAAAGCCCTTGAGCGGCGAGTGGATGTCCTCGGCCGTGTCCGAGTGCTTGTGGTGATGACGGTGATGCGCGGCCCACCACAGCGCGCCCTTTTGTCCGGCGGTCGCGCCGCCGAACGCCATCAAGAACTGCATCACGCGGCCCATCTTGTAGGCGCGGTGCGAAAAGTAACGGTGGAAGCCCGCCGTGATGAAGAACATGCGCGCGACGTACAGCGCGATGCACAGCGCGATGTCGAAGCGCGTGACGCCGGTCACGAACGCGAACAGCGGCATGAAGTGCAGGACGAAGAACGGCGCGTTGTGGACCCAGTCGACGCGCTCGTCGGCAGCGCGCGCGATGCGTGGGATGACAGCGGTGGCAGATGGCGTCACGGGGGCCTCCGTTTCGGCCGCAGGCTCGAAGAGCGCGGCGAGGACACTTGTAAACACGACCGTGCGTACAGTTGTACCAAAACCGCTTCCGCGTCAAGATCGCAGCGCTAATTTGTGCTGAATCCCACGAAAACCGCGCAAACGAGCCCCGATCCAGTTACCGAGCAGCGCAAGAAGGCGCAGCGAAGATTCGATTGAGCGTGCCGGCTCAGCGCAGATCGGGGTGACCGTTCGACGCGGTGAGACCGCCGTCGACTGGCAGGCTCACGCCGGTAATGAACGCCGCGTCGTCGCTCGCGAGGAACGCGATTGCGGCGGCGACGTCCGAAGGCCGCGCGACGCGGCCGAGCGGGATGCGCTCGAGCACCCTCTGCATCGTGGCTTCGTTGCCGTGGATGGAGCTCGCCATCGGGGTCAGCGTCACCGTGGGGCATACGGCATTGACGCGTACTCCGTCCGGGCCGTGATCGATCGCGAGCGCGCGCGTGAGGTTCACGACCGCGCCCTTCGAGGCGTTGTAGAGGCTCATCCCGCGATCACCGCCGAGCCCCGAGACCGAAGCGGTGTTCACGATGCAACCGTGAGTCGCGATGAGGTGCGGCATCGCGGCGCGGCAGCCATGGAACACGCCGCCGACGTTCACGGACATCACAAGCTCGAAGTGCGCGAGCTTGGCTTCCGTCACGCTGCCCACGCGCGAGATGCCGGCGTTGTTGACGAGCACGTCGAGCTTGCCGAACGCCTCGATCGTCTTCGCGATCAGCGCTTCGACCTGCGGATAGCTCGCGACGTCCGTGGGCCAGGCCAGCGTTCGTTCGGAAGGCAGGTCGCGCGCGAGCACCTCGAGCGCACTCGCATCGCGATCGGCGAGCACGACCGCCGCGCCTTCGTTCGAGAAGCGTCGCGCGACGGCCTCGCCGATGCCCGAAGCCGCACCGGTGACGATCACGACTCGGTCTACAAAGCGCGTCATGGGTCGCGACGCTAACGCATCGCGCACGGCCTCACGAGATGTCGTCCTCTGTTCCGTGCTGACCATCGGGCCGGGAAAGCGCGTGCTCAAGCCGATCCATCAAGACTCACGATGCGGCGGACACGCCATCGACACGCGTGCTCGGCCACTGCTAGCGTCCGCCGCGTGTCACGCGACCGAAGCCGCGAGGTCGAGCTGCAGCGCACGTACTACGCCGAGACCGCATCGGCTTACGACGCGCAGCACGGTGACGAGCCCGAGCATGGATTTGCGCTCGCGCTCATGATCGGGATGCTCGACTACGTCGGCGCGACCTCGGTCCTCGACGTCGGCGCCGGCACTGGACGCGCGATGCGCGCCGTGCGCCTGGCGCGGCCCGAGCTTCGGGTGCGCGGCCTCGAGCCCGTGGCGGCGCTGCGAACGACCGCGGTCGCGCACGGCATTCCTGCGGACGACATCCGCGAGGGCGATGCGCAGAGGTTGCCCTACGCGGACGGCGCCTTCGACTTGGTGTGCGCCTTCGGTGTGCTGCACCACGTGCCGGAGCCTTCGCGTGCCGTGGCGGAGATGCTGCGCGTCGCCAAGCGCGGCGTGTTTCTCTCCGACTCCAACAACTTCGGCCAAGGGCGGCCTTGGGTGCGCGTGCTGAAGCAAGCGCTCGACGCCGCGCACTTGTGGCCGGTGGCCAACCTGATCAAGACGCGAGGTCGCGGCTACTCGATCACCGAGGGCGACGGTCTCTCGTACTCCTACTCGGTGTTCAACGACCTCGAGCAACTGCGGGCGCGGTGCCGTGTGGTTCACGTGATGAACACGGTGCCGGCCGGACGCGACGCCTATCGCAGCGCGGCGAACGTCGCCCTGCTGGCGCTGAAGCACTGAGCCCGCTCAGGCTCGGGCAGCGCGAACAACGGGATGAGCCGCGAGCGCGCAGCCCGCTTCGGCCAGCTCGGCCTTATCGCGGTCGAGGGCCGA
>JAYUYY010000750.1:0-3830 GCA_043752225.1 Sandaracinaceae bacterium
GCCTACGTCGCACAAGCGGACGGCAGCGACGTGATCTACCTGCAGCGCTTCGAGCATCGCGCCGAGCCGATGCCGTGCAGTGAGACCGGCACGCGCGCCGCAACCGTGTGCAACTGGGAGATCGAGCTCGATCTCGGCAAGCGCGTCGCGTTGCGGATGCGTGACCGCGGGATCGTCGCGGTGGAGACGGTCGCGCTCTCGCCGGATGGCCGGCAGGTCGCGCTGGTGGGGCTCGACGTGAGCGGTCAGAAAGACGTCTGGGTCACCGGCGATCTCGCAGGCGATGCGAGCGCGCTCGTGCGCCTGACGCGCGACGTGCACGGGGAGCGCGACGTGAGCTGGGGTCCGCGCGGCGTGCTCTACAACTCCGATGCTACCGGCCACGGCAAGTACAACCTCTTCCTCGCCGATCCCAGCGGCAAGGGTCCAACGCGCCGGCTGACACACGAAGCGCGCGACGAATTCGATCCCGAGATGCTGCCCGACGGCCGCGTGTTGTTCATCGCGTACGACAAAGCGGGCGCGAACCTGTACGAGTGGCGCGACGGGCCCGACGGCGGCGTGCTGCTGCGTCAGACCGACGTGAGCACGGGCATCTACGATCCGAGCCCCGGCCCCGATGGCAGCGTGTGGGCGCTGCACCATCAGACTCACGAGCGCTTGCCGGTGCGGCTCACCGGTGCAGCGCTGCGCAACGAGCCGGTTCCGCAGAGCGCACCGGACGGCGTGCCAGGTCCCACGCCGCGCATGTCGCTGCTCGTGGACCGCGAGTACGACCCGCTCGCGCTCGAGAATTGGCGCCCGGGCGCGCTGTTCGTGCTCGCGGGCTTCAGCGGCGAGGCGGTGTTCGGAAGCTTGGTCGCGACCGCGTCGGATCGCTTGCAGGATCACGCGCTGGTCTTGACCACGAGCGTGTTCGGCTCGTTCGATCGCACCGACGCGGACCTCACATACATCAACCAAGAGAAGCGCGTGGTCTGGGGCGCAGGGCTCTTCCACGACGTGAGCGCGCAGCTCGACGACACCTTCGTCGATCAAGAGGGCATTCTCTTCGTTTCGTATCAACGGTTCTTCGGCGGCACCGGCATCGTGCGCTACCCGTTCGATCGCTTCTTCTATGCGCAAGCCGGGCTTTCGCTCGGCGGGGCTTCGTACTTCGTGTCCGATGACACCGAGAACGCGCTCGCCGATCCCGAGCAGAACGACGCCGGCCGCGATCTGCTCACGCCGTGGCGGCTGCGCAACGACGGCTTGCGCTTTCGCACCGAGACCGCGTTCTCACTCGGCTACAGCACGGTCGGCCTGCACCGCGCGACCGGTCCGATTCGCGGCAGCGCGCTGATCCTCACGCACACGATCGGCAACGAGCCGTTCGACGACCTCGCGTATCAGCAGACCCGACTCGACGCCGAGCACTACATCCGCATCTATGGCGCGACGAACTTGTTGATGCGCGGCGCTGCGGGCACGACGTTCGGCGATCAACGCGCGCCGCAATACTTCCTATCGAGCTTCCACACGTTGCGCGGCGTGCCGTTCGGCGACACGTCGTTCTTGCTCGGCCGTGATTTCTTTTACTCGACGCTCGAGCTGCAGTTCCCGATCGCGACGCTGGTCGAGTTTCCGCTGATCGATGTCGAAGGCGTGGTCGGGGCGGACTTCGGCGGCGTGGGCAACGGGCCGCATGACCTGTGGGACCGCCGCGTGCTCGATATCGTGTTCGGCGTGAACCTCGGCTTTGCGCCGATCGTGGTGCGGCTGCATTTTGCTCAGCCGATCGGCATCGGGGTTCGTCTCCCCAACGATGGGGACCTAACTTTTAACTTCTCCCTCGCCTGGCGATACTAGCCAAACCGGCGCTGCGGCTGTCGAGCTCGAGCAGCGATCACGCGCAAAACGGCGCTGCCGAACGCGACGAATCCCGCCAAATTCCGGCCAAATCACGTGGCTGGATCATGTCCCAAAACTGCGCACGCGCATTGCGGACGCGAGCCTGGTGTCAGATACTGGCTGACATGCGGGTAGGCTCGGTGGTGTTGGGGTTGGCTGCTTTGTTAGGGGTGGCTTTATGGGTTGGTTGCGGACAAGGCGCCTCGGCTCTGGTTGAAGAGCAAGCGAACGCTTTGCAGCCCGACAGCTCCGTAGTCCCGTTGGGCGGAGCCGGTGGCACCGGCGGCACGGGCGCAGTCGACGGCGGCGGCATGATGAGCGGCGCGTGCGGCGCGACCTGTCCAGCCGGCGGTTGCTGCGCGGGTCTCTGTGTGAACACGCAGACCGATCTCAACAACTGCGGCGAGTGCGGCAACGCATGTCCAAATGGAACGCGCTGCACCGCGGGTGAGTGCACGTGCATGGGCGCAGCGGACGACCTTTGCGCGTCCGGCTGCGTCGACCTGCAGAACGACAGCGCAAACTGCGGCACGTGCGGCCTACCGTGCAACGCGCCGACGACGTGCATCGCGGGCGAGTGCAAGTGCCCGAACGGCGCCGACGGCAACAACATCTGCGACGCGATGTGCGTCGACACCCAGACCGACATGGCCCACTGCGGCGCGTGCGGCATGACGTGCGCGGCGCCGCTCTCGTGCAACGGCGGAGAGTGCAGCTGCCCGCTCGGCGGTGAGCTGTGCGATGGCGCGTGCCTGAACACGCAGAGCGACGACGCGAACTGCGGCGAGTGCGGCATGGTGTGTGACGCGCCGTCTGCCTGCATGGCGGGCGAGTGCGCGTGTCCCAACGCCGGCGAATTTTTCTGCGAAGGCGCATGCATGACGGGCGATGACGACGTGAACAACTGCGGCGCGTGCGGCAACGTCTGCGCCGGCTCGCAGGAGTGCTGCAGCGGCACCTGCGTCGATGTCCAAGGCACCGACAAGAACCACTGCGGCGCGTGCGGCAGCGTGTGCGGGATGACCGCGGATCGCTGCACGGCCGGGACATGCATGTGCAACGCGGCCGCCGAGTGCACAGCACCACAACGGTGCTTCGGCCTATTTGGCTTTCCTCCAGCTTGCGGCAACTGAGCGCGAATAGGCTGGGCGGTTGCCGAGCGTAACCGCGCTCGACTCGTCGGCGGCCGTTGTACCCTCGGCGCGTGATCGAACCGGTGCATGAAGAGCGAATGCGGGCGGCGCTTGCCGAAGGGCGCAAGGCGCTGCCCGCGTGCTTGCCCAATCCACCGGTGGGCTGCGTGCTGGTGCGCGCTGCCTCGATCGTCGCGGCTGGACACACGCAGCCGCCGTATCAGCTGCACGCCGAGCCTCACGCGCTCGCGCAGCTAAAAGGCGAGCTGAGCGATGTGATCGCATACGTGACGCTCGAGCCGTGCTCGTTTCATCAGCGCACGCCTTCCTGCGCCAAGGAGCTGATCGCGCGGCGCGTCGGGGCGGTCTACGTCGCGCTGCTCGATCCGCATCCGCGCAACCAAGGCCGCGGCATCGAGATGCTGCGTGAGGCGGGCATCGCCGTGTTCACCGATGTGCTCAGCGACGAAGCGGAGCGCGACCTCGGCCCGTATCTCTACGGCGCAAGCGCGCAAGAGCCGCCGATCGGTTGGTAGCTGCGCCCCGGAGGGAGCTCCGGCACGACAGCGCTGTCATCACCGTTACCCTGCGACGGGCTCGCCGTGCACGGCCTCGAGAAACTCGAGCGGCGTCGGCTCCATCTGACGGGAGATCATCGACGCGACGAGCGATGCGCGCTCCGGGCCGGTCGGCAGCTCACGGCGAATGCCGCTGGGACCGCCCGATCGCAAGAGCGCGCGCCATTGATCCGACGCATATGGAGGCGGCGTCGTGGTCTCGAGGAAGTGGCGCAACACCGCCGAGAAA